>NZ_JBHSLL010000024.1:0-6640 GCF_042656785.1 Aquamicrobium segne | reverse complement strand
GGCGCCGGCACGACCGACAACCGCAGCAATCCGTGCATCACCGGCCACGTGAACGATCGCCGAACGCTGTTCTTCCGACAGACGCTCATGCCGCGCGAAAATCTTTTCCAGAACCGTTCTGCGGACGCCATGCGACGAGCGGCGCGAAAGCCAGATCGCCCTTGCCGCCATCCCTGCTTCAAGCTTGATCAACTCATGTGTAGTCAGCTTTGCAGGCTGCCGCTTGCCGGTGGCAAGCGAGACATGCTCACGCTCCAGACGCAGCAAATCCGGGCTTAGCAAGACGCGTGCCAGAAGATTTTGAAAGAGTCCGGCATCATCGACATAGCGGTGTAGCACCTTGGCCACATCGCGTTCATCAAACACGCTTTTCTCGCGGGTGATGAGATCGAGCACCAGTTCGGGATTGTGTCGGATTCGGCGAGCGTTTTCGGCACGGCGCTCTTCCTGCAACTGGAACCGTTCCAGATCAGGCGTTTCCAACCCGGCCTGCGCCTTGCGCTCCATCGCCGTGGCGCCGACGCCAAGATGGATCGTCGGCACCAGGTCGATCCCCTGTTTTTCATAGGATCGGCCATCGATACGCAAATCAATACCGTTGATTGCAAGATGATGGTTCAGCCGCTCGAACCAGGCATCACGAAACACATTGAAATCCGATGCGTCGCCGGCCCATAGCCCGTATTGGATTTTGCCGGTTTTGGTCCGCAGCGGCAGACCGTCTGCACCGAGCAACGGAATCTTCTTCGTGCCAAAGCCATCTTCGGTCAGCGGGCGCAGTGTCATCATCAGATGGACATGCGGATTGCCGGGACTGTCATGATAGACCCAGTCGACGACCATACCTCGCGCAAGGATCTGACCCGCAACAAAGTCCTGCATCAGCGCAATGTTCTGTTCGGCCGTCAGCTCCAGCGGCAAGGCTATGGTCACATCCTTGGCAAGCTGCGCGTCAGAGCGTTTTTCAAACGCCTCCACCCTGTTCCAGAACGCTTCCGAGGCGCCAGCAACCGAGCGATCGACGATCATGGCACGGAGCCATTGCGGCGCGTCGGGCGGGATCACAAACTCTTCGTGCAGCAATCCTTCCTTGCGCGAATAGTCGATCACTCGTGCTTCGCGCTGGAAGTCCATTCGCGCACAATGCCGATAGGCCGCCGACAGCACGGCGCTGCGGCCGGCGCCGCGACTGACGATACTGACCGAGAAATGTGCGATCGCCACGAACACCGGCCCCTTTCTTGCCAGTAGAATTGCCTGGTCCGTGGAAGCTTTCGGGGCTGCCGCACCCCGGATCGCAACTGCGTCGCGCCAGCGACGTATAATTGCGCCCTTGGAGCATTCCTTCGGAACGCCGGGATGATTTCAGAAAGCGTCGGCTGCGCCGACCCGGCATTTCTACCGGGTCGCGCTAAGCGCGATCCCGGGCGAGTCTGGCCGCTGCCAACAGGCAGTCTAATCAGAAGGAGCCAACCGGAATGAGGAAACCATCGTCGCGGATCAGGGAAGAAATCGCGAAACTGCAAGAGCAGCTCAAAGCCGCCGAAACCCGGGAGGCCGAACGCATCGGCCGGCTCGCACTGAGGGCAGGGCTTGGCGAGATCGAGGTCGAAGAGAGCGATCTTGTCGCCGCGCTCGAGGAAATCGCGAGAAAGTTTCGGAAGGGGGGAGGGCGCACCAACAAACCGACGCCCGCGCCGGTCGCGGTTGGCGCGCCTGCGGGGCAGGCTGGAGAGGCATAAGCGGATGAAAACAATAGAAACGGATGAAGCCCGCAAGAAGGACACGCGGGAAAAGATCGCGCTGGGCGGCCTGGTCGCTAAAGCAGGCCTGCGCTATGAGAAGCGCGCGCTCCTGCTCGGACTACTCATCGACGCGAAGCTGAGGATCAAAGGCGACGACACGGAGCGGTTACGGTTAACCGAAATCGGCGAAAAGGCATTCGGCCGTGAACCCGACTAGGATCGCGCTGTTGGTTGTGCCCGGCGTGATCATGGTCACGGCGCTGATGCTGCTGACCGGCATCGAACATTGGACGGCAAGTTTCGGCAGAACTTCCGATCAGCAACTCGCCTTCGCGCGGATGGGGATTGCGTTGCCCTATGTGGTAGCCGCTGGCACCGGCATCATGTTTCTGTTCGCCGCCCGGGGTGCGGCCGCCATCCGCTATGCGGGTGGCGGCGTGCTGATCGGGACGATGGTCGTCATCGTCATCGCAGCGATCCGGGAGTTCACCCGGCTCGCTCCCTTCGCTGGCGGCCTGCCGACAGGAACCACCATCCTTGCCTATGTCGATCCGGCAACAGCGATCGGCACGATGCTGTCCCTCGTTGCAAGCATGTTTTCTTTGCGCGTTGCGCTGCGCGGCAATGCGGCCTTTGCTGCATCATCGCCGCGCCGTGTTCGCGGCAAAAGAGCCATTCACGGCGAGGCAACATGGATGTCGCTGAATGATGCAAAGCGCATCTTCCCAAAAGTCGGCGGCATCGTCGTCGGCGAAGCTTATCGCGTTGACAAGGATGTTGTCGCCGATCGCAGCTTCCGTGCTCATGATCAAGAAACTTGGGGCAGCGGTGGAAAATCGCCGCTGTTGTGCTTCGACGCCTCTTTCGGATCGACGCATGGTCTTGTGTTCGCGGGCTCAGGAGGCTTCAAAACCACATCCGTTACCGTGCCGACTGCGCTAAAATGGGGCGGCAGCCTCGTAGCGCTTGATCCCTCCAATGAGGTCGCGCCCATGGTGATCGAACATCGGCGCAACGCCGGGAGAGACGTGTTCGTTCTCGATCCGAAAAAGCCCGCGACGGGCTTTAACGTCCTCGATTGGATCGGCGGCTTCGGCAGCACAAAGGAAGAGGACGTGGTGGCGGTCGCCAGTTGGGTGGTGACTGATACGGGACGGTCAACCTCGATCCGCGACGACTTTTTTCGCGCATCGGCACTTCAGCTCATCACCGCGCTCATCGCCGATGTCTGCCTGTCAGGGCATACGAAAAAAGAAGATCAGCATCTGCGACAGATGCGGGCGAACCTGTCCGAGCCCGAACCGAAACTGCGTGAGCGGCTGCAGAAGATCTATGACAACTCGGAGTCCGATTTCGTAAAGGAGAATGTTGCGCCTTTTATCGCCATGACGCCAGAGACCTTCTCCGGCGTCTATGCAAATGCGGTCAAGGAAACCCATTGGCTGAGCTATCCAAACTATGCGGCGCTGGTGTCAGGCTCGAGTTTTTCGACCAACGCCATTGCCGAGGGCAAGACCGATATTTTTGTCAATCTGGATCTGAAGACGCTGGAGACACACCCGAGTTTAGCGCGCACCGTCATCGGCGCATTGCTTAATGCAATTTACAACCGGAATGGAGAAGTGACTGGCCGTACATTGTTCCTCCTCGACGAGGTGACAAGGCTCGGCTATCTGCGGATTCTGGAAACCGCGCGTGATGCCGGCCGCAAATATGGCATCAGTCTCGTGTTGCTGTTTCAGTCGATCGGCCAGATGCGCGAGATCTATGGTGGACGCGATGCGTCCAGCAAATGGTTCGAGAGCGCATCTTGGGTTTCCTTTGCCGCCATCAATGATCCAGAGACGGCCGACTATCTCTCTCGCCGCTGCGGCAACACGACTGTCGAGGTCGATCAGCTTAGCCGATCGTCGCGGATGTCCGGTTCATCACGGACGCGTTCGAAGCAACTGGCATCGCGCCCGCTGATCCTGCCTGACGAGGTTCTGCGCATGCGCGGTGATGAGCAGATCATTTTCACCGCCGGCAATGCACCACTCAGATGCGGCCGTGCGATTTGGTTCCGGCGAAACGACATGGAGACGGTCGTCGGCGAAAACAGATTCCATCCGACGGGGGGACAGGCATGAGGCGCCGTGCCGAGTTGAGCTCTATGCTGACCGGCGAGAAATTCGGATGCTTGGATTCTCAGTTTCGCATCCGAAAGAAAAAATGCGACAGACGGCCGAAGCCGCCTGCCGCTTTCATGCATCAGTGTGCACGCTCTTCAGTGAGGACGGTTGGGACCACCCCGAGCAGCTTGACGGAAAGCCTGCTTACGCGGCTTCCAAAGATGGTCGGACCGCGGAGCATCTCGAACTCCGGGGACAGAACCGGATACCGGATCATCAGCATCGCCGCGATATCTTCGATCGGATGAGTTGGCGATATGGTCTCACCGGCCGCATCGGTGCCGATGATCAGCAGGTTTCCGGCGAGCGGGCTACCGTAGTCTTTCAGCTCGGTGAAACAGGACAGCTCGTCGGTGAGGCCATTGTCGTCAACGACGATGCAATGGTTCCGGTCTATGCGAACCATGTCGATAAGTTCACAGCCGATATGGCGACGGATTTCGGCAAGGATGTTGCCAGGATCGATCGTGACGATCCGGATTGTCCGACGCTCGACTTCCACGAGATACGCAGTGAGGAAATTTGTCATGCTGGTCTCCTTTCATTGCGATGACGGAGACCGCCCCGGGCAAGTCGGGCATCGGGTCAAGGACCGCTTCTGCGGCCGCGAAGCGGCGAGTGGGGGAGCCGGTTTTATGGCCGGACGCTTCAGCGGCTGGCAGCAAAATCGGGGGGGCCGCTCGTCCTTGGGGCGATGGGCGCGGCCCGTATCATTGGCCGGCAGAGTGAGTGCAACCACGGCCCCACCAGGGGTCGTGTCCGTTTCCGGCGGCCAGCCGGCTCACCCCCCTTCGTGCATCCTCGACTGCCGCCCTACGGCGTCACCGGCGCCACGCCCCGCTGCGAGACGATCGTCACCCGCATGGGCTGAAACCGCGTCAGCGGGTTCGGTGAGCGCAGCGAATAGAGCCGTGCCCCGAAGGGGATCGCCCAGCCCATTTCTTCCGGAAGCAGATCGTAACCCATCGCTCCTATAATTGCGCTGCAGCAGGAAGAGGCACCGAACCATTTGAACAGAAACATCCGTCTCGAGATTGGCTGGAAGAAACCAAGTCCGCGCTATGGCAGGAAGAGATCAGCCGGCCCTGCCAGCAATTATCGGAGCAGCCGCGCGCAAGGCCGGGGTTTCAATCTGAAATGGGCCTGGGCGATGATCGGCCTCATTGCCGCAGGGATATATGGCGCACACCTCCATCGGGAAGGTGGCCAACCCGCTCCTACCGCCGCTTTCTCCCAGACCGACCTGCTGCGCGCGACGTTTTCCTTCTGCGGCGAGGGTCGCCGTGTGACATGCATCGTCGATGGCGACACATTCTGGCTCTCGGGACAAAGGATCCGGATCACCGATATCGACACACCGGAGATCAACCCGCCGCGCTGCGAGGAAGAACGCATCAGAGGTGAGGCCGCCAAGCGCCGACTGCGCGAACTGCTGAATTCCGGGCCGTTCTCGCTAGTCGCGGGGACGCGGGATGAAGATCAGTATGGACGCAAGCTGCGCACCGTGGTGCGCGATGGGCGCTCGATTGGTGACACGCTGGTGGACGAGGGTCTTGCGCGTCGGTGGGATGGCACGCGGCGGAGCTGGTGCGGGTGATCCATCACGGCAATGAATCGGTCGATCCGGTTCGATTCAGGAAAGTTGTTTGACGCCGATTCCGCCGGAGGCGAGACTCCAACTATGGGAAAAGAGGACGCGTGCCCGGTTCATCTCCGACGCATCGACCCGACGCAGAACATGCGTCGGTTCTACACGCTCGCGATCCAGCCTACCCTGTTCGGCGGCGCGTCGGTCATCCGCAACTGGGGCCGCATCGGAACCAACGGCCAGTCGATGATGGAGACCTTTGACAGTGAGGACGAGGCCGCCGCCGCCTCGCTGCGTCTCGAACGCGCCAAGCGACGGCGCGGCTATACCGCATCCGGTACGACCGGGAGCAGCTGACTTCCATCGCGGCAAAGGGCGGAGTGCCCATTCCGCGCAGCAGCGGCAAAAACAAGACATTGCTGACGCAGCCGATCTATCTGTGGCCCTCCGTTCGTCGGGCTTGCACAACAGGGCGCTGGCGGCCTCGTGCGTAAAGCCGCCCTAGAAGGGCGGCGCGCTGCCGAGGACACCTTCCTCCTCCGCCCAGATCACCTCGCGCTCGGCAAGCGCCATCGCGAGCTCATCCTCGATCCAGCGGCGCTCGTCCCGGTAAACGGCGTTCCGCAGCTCGGCGCGCAATTCCTCGATATGCTGATCGATCGACATTGGTCATCTCCGTCATTGTTTGTGAAAGACGGCGACCACGGGCATGTCGGAGCGGAGGGGTCAGGGATCGCGGCACGCGACCGGCGGAGCCGGCGGGTGGGGGAGCCGGATTTCTGACCCGGCCCGGAGGCCGGGGCTGAAATTTGGGGGAACCGCTCGTCCTTGAGGCCTTCGGGCCGTCATGGCATCCTCGGACGTACTGAGCAGACTGTTCCACCACGGTTCGGCCTTAACGCCAGAAACCGCCTCGCCACGGGCTCGATGCCCGTGGCAATGCTGGAGTTTGACCTGTGGCACCTGCCCGGGATCTCCACCTTGACGGGGAATGGCCCCGCCTGGTGGCGGGGCCGATTGGGCGGGAACCTTAGTCCCGGTTCGGCCGGGACCAGATCAGCTGGAGTCCATCCTGTCCGTCCACCTCGATCAGGGTGGCGTAGATGGGAGCCGGGAAGCTCGGGTCGTCCAGCTTG
>NZ_JBHSLL010000023.1:0-66133 GCF_042656785.1 Aquamicrobium segne | reverse complement strand
TGTGGTTGAGCGGTTCTTCAACAAACTCAAACAGTTCCGTGCGGTCGCAACTCGCTATGACAAGCGTGATGACAATTTCCTCGCTTCAGTCCAACTCGCCGCAATCCGAATATGGATCAAAGAAAATGAGTCGGTGGCCTAGGAAGTAAACCACCGTCTCGCCATAGGCGCGCTCATCAAGAATTGAAAAATCCGGGCCGGGATTGAAGGGGGCCACAGCAGCCTCTTCGACAATACATAGCGCTCCCGGTTCCAGCCAGCCTCCAATGCGCGCACTTTGCAAAGCGCGTTCGCCCAGTCCCTTGCCATAGGGTGGATCGGCAAATATCAGCCGAAATGGTGACAGGGTCCCGATATCACCCATCAAGGTTGCATCACGGCGAAAGATTTTTGTTCGGCCCGTCAAACCAAAAGCCTCGACATTGGTGCGGATCAGCCCCCGCCCTTCAGCCGATTCTTCGATGAAGACGGCATGTGTTGCCCCGCGTGACAGGGCTTCCAGACCAAGTGCACCGGTGCCGGCAAACAGGTCCAGCACCCGCGCCCCTTCCAGATGCTCAGCAAAGCGATGCGTCAGAATATTAAACAGGGCCTCGCGTGCACGGTCCGAAGTGGGCCTGATGGAATCAGAGCGCGGTGTCGCTAAAGGCCTGCCCCGCAATGTTCCGCCGACAATCCGCATGATTACGACCTTTTCGGCCCCTTAGCCGGACCACGAGGGGCCGGACCACGATGCGGCCCGTCACGTCTTGCAGGCTTGTGCGACGCTTTATTGTCACGATGATCGCGCTTATTCTCATGATCGCGCCTATTCTCATAATCGCGATTGTCCGCGCCAGCATCCCGTTCACGCAGCGGGCGAGCACCCGGCGCCATCCAGACATTGGCCTTGCGCTGGCCCGGCGGTTCAAGCGGTGGGCCTTCCTTCCGGTGTGGGCCGCCTTTGCGACCTTCGCCCTTGCCATATTCGGTCCTGCTGCGTTCGGGCCTTGCCCCAAAACCGGGCTTTGTCGGGCGCGTAGAAAGCTTGCCCAGTGCCTCGTCGCGCCCCCCCTCACGCATTTTACGACGCTTGATCAGCCCGCCCTCGCCTATGTCGAGCCGCGCCGGTTTGCGCACAGCAGGTTGCATTTCGGTTGCATCACCATCAGGCCTGCGTTCCTGCCGCACCGGCTTGTTGGAAAATGGCTTCACAATTCCGGCATCGAAATTGGCGCCGGATTCTTCAATCAATCGCTCGCCAAGCTGCTCACGCAATGTGCGGCCCTTGATTTCAAGCACATGGCCTTCCGGTAATTCGCCAAGCTGAAAGGGACCATAGGAAACGCGTATCAGGCGATTAACTTCCAGCCCCAATGCACCCAGAATATTACGCACTTCACGGTTTTTGCCTTCACGCAGGCCAACATTGAGCCAGGCATTGCTGCCCTGTACGCGCTCCAATGTTGCTTCTGCGCCACCATAAAACACGCCATCAACCGCAATGCCGTTTTTCAGGTCAGCCAGCGCTTTTTCATCAACCGCGCCATGAACCCGCACCCGGTAGCGGCGCAGCCAGCCAGTGGCGGGCAGTTCCAGAACCCGCGCCAGCCCGCCATCATTGGTAAACAAAAGCAGACCTTCAGTATTGATGTCGAGGCGGCCCACAGTCATCAGGCGCGGCAGATCGGCCGGCAAAACGTCAAACACGGTCCTGCGCCCTTCCGGGTCACGATTGGTGGTGACAACACCTGCCGGTTTGTGAAACAAAAACAGCCTTGTACGTTCAATGGGCGGTATTTCCACACCATCAACGAAAATCACATCGGCAGCCTTCACGTTGAAGGCTGGCGTTTCAAGAACCACGCCATTGACGCGCACACGCCCGGCAGCAATCAGATCCTCGGCGTCGCGGCGTGAGGCAATGCCTGCACGCGCCAACCGCCTGGCAATGCGCTCGCTGCTTTCCTGTTCGTCAGAAAAAGAACGCGGCGGGCGTGGCCGGAACTGACCCGCAGGCTTGCGATCATCGGAAAAACCACGCTGTGGCCGGTTGCTACGCTTCTCATCACGGGAGCCGAATTTGCGCTCGCCACGTTGAGGCCGGTCTTCGCGTCGATGCCCCTCGTCACGACGCTGCGCTCCATCCCTGTCACGCGACCTGAATGGGCGCTCATCACCTTCACGGCCTTCGCGCTTGGCAAACGGCCTGCCTTCAGAGCGAGGACCTTTGCGGAAAGGTCGCTCACCTGTCTCTTCCTGTTCAGGCTTGTCAGTATGCTTGAAGTTACGCCTGGCCAAAAATTCCCCTTCCTTGCGTTTGGGAAATTTTTGGCCTGCCTGCTTTCCTGCTCCCGGTCCGTGGGTGCGCGGGGTCCCGGATTTTGCACCGGGTTTTCGTTTTGATTTATCGTCTTCAGTCATGTGGTGTTTGCTCGTTTAGCGGGCTAGATAGCAGGAGAGTTCCTCGCTTGCGAGAGGATAATGGAGAACAGCCTGCATGAGGCAAACACAGTTCATGGAGCTTGCGCTGGAACAAGCACAGGCAGCCGCACAACGCGGTGAAGTGCCGATTGGCGCGGTGCTGGTTTGCAATGGCGCTGTCATTGCCGCTGCTGGCAACCGCACCCGTGAACTGGCTGACCCGACGGCTCATGCAGAAATGCTTGTCATTCGTAAAGCTGCTGCAAAATTTTCAACTGAGCGGCTTGGCGATTGTGATCTTTATGTAACGCTTGAACCTTGCACCATGTGTGCTGCGGCCATCTCCTTTGCGCGTCTGCGCAGGCTTTATTTCGGCGCCAGCGATGAAAAAGGCGGAGCTATCATATCCGGCGTCCGCTTTTTCTCACAGCCAACATGCCACCACGCGCCCGATGTTTATTCAGGATTGGCGGAGACAGAGGCATCTTTTATCCTGAAGTCATTTTTTAAGAAAAAACGCTAAATATATATTTTATCTAAATAATTACCTTCCAGGTAGCCAATCAAAAAGCCCGCCTTTTTTGCGTGTTGCGCGTTTCAGGCGGCGTTCCTTCACAGCCTCATCCTCGCCCAGTTCATCTTGCGGCGCAGTGCTGGCGGCTGCACGATATTCGATCGGTGGCTCACTCAAATAACGGCGTGTGGTTGAACTGCCCTGCCGCGATTGGGCAAGACGCTTTTGCACTTCGCTGCTCTGCGCCTTGGCTATACGGGCATTTTCGGTGGGATCGAATTTGTCAGAAACCTCAGCGACTGTTCCCGACCCTCTTTGCGTCGGCAGATCATTGATGATCTCCGGCTCATAAAAACGATTGTTTTGATTGGCGGTCGCATTGTCGCGAATACGCGCCCGGCGCTGTTCAGGCGATTCGGGCCATTGACTACCTGCCGTCTCAACGACGCTGCTTTGCGGCGCGGGCAGATTTCCCTTCTGGCCTGCTGCTGGTTTCACCAGTTCAGGACGCGGCTTGTAATCGATTTTCTCGCGCTTGGGCGGCGCAAAGGTCAGCGCGCTACTCAAATCGGTCGCAAGCTGTCCGGCTGCCGTCTTGTCCGTTCCATAGGTTGGAGACGACACACAGCCAGCAAGCGTTGCACCGGAAGCTAAAAGTAAGGCCAATATGGCCAGACGGCCACTTCGTGTATCATTCATGCCGAAGAAACTCACCTGGAACGGCCCTTCTGATTGTCGCCGGTCGGGCGCGGACAAGTTTTGCCTTAACCCTTGTAAGATAGAATCCGGCGACATTTTGTCGGCGGAAGTTTTCAGTCTTTACCTCAAGCCTTGGCCAAGGGCAACGCAACCTGGCCAAGGCTTGTTTTATCACCTGTCAATTACACACGGCCAAGTGCCTGCAACTCATGCAAAGCGGCCGCATCGCGGGCCGAGACATCGGGGTAAGCCGGATCGCTGCCAATATCAGCCGTATAGCGCCATGAACGGGCACATTTATGCAAACCCCTGTCTGATGCTTTTTCAATGATAACGGCAACACCGGGGACTTCGCGCAAGGAAAAGCCACTGGCAGGAGCCTCTTTGGAGCGCACAACACTATCACTGGTAATGCTGATTTCGGCCAGATCAATATCGGCAATGGCTTCTATCAGCGCCTTGTCGGTGATGTAAACAACAGGAACCGCTTCCAATGAGGACCCGATTGTCTTGTTGGCCCGCTCCAGTTCCAGCGCCCCGGTCATGACGCTGCGAACCTGGCGTATCTTGCGCCATTTTGCAGCCAGGGCCTCATTGCGCCAGTCAGCCGGAATGGTTGGAAACTGCTCCAGATGCACCGAGCGGGCCTGTGGATAGCGTGCGCACCATGCCTCTTCAGCCGTGAAGGGCAGCATGGGGGCAAGCCATGTCGTGACACAATCAAACAGATGGCGAACCACCTGAAGGGCTGCCTTGCGCTTGCCGCTTGAGGGCGCATCGCAATAAAGCGTGTCCTTGCGGATATCGAAATAAAAGGCCGACAATTCGACAACCATGAAGTCGATCAAGGCGCGGGTGATGCGCTTGAAATCAAAATTGTCATAGCCAGAGCGCACCAGTTGATCGAGTTCGGCAAGCCGGTGCAGCATCAAACGCTCCAGTTCCGGCATGTCTGACAGCGGAATTTCTTCGCCTTCGTCATGAGCAAGTGTACCCAGCATCCAGCGGACTGTATTGCGCAGCTTGCGATAGGCATCGATATTGGTTTGCAGCACATTTTTACCGAGGCGCTGATCTTCCCAATAATCGGTTGTCATGACCCACAAGCGCAAAATATCCGCACCTGATTTTGTCGTCACCTCTTGCGGCAGCACGACATTGCCCAGCGATTTGGACATTTTGCGGCCAGCCTCATCCATGGTGAAGCCATGGGTGACAACGGTGTCATAAGGGGCGCGACCGCGTGTTCCGCAGCTTTCCAGCAGCGAGGAATGGAACCAGCCACGATGCTGGTCAGACCCCTCAAGATAGACATCGGCTGGCCATTTCAGCTCAGGGCGGTCTTCCAGTGTAAAACTATGTGTGGACCCGGAATCAAACCAGACATCCAAAATATCAGTCACCATCTGCCATGGTTCATCGGCGCGTTCGCTCAAAAAACGCTCACGTGCCCCTTGTGCAAACCAGGCATCGGCGCCTTCCTGCTCAAAAGCCTCAAGGATGCGGGCATTGACCGCCTCGTCTTTCAGGACATTGCCATCCTCATCAGAAAACACACAGATCGGCACACCCCAGGCGCGTTGACGCGACAGCACCCAGTCGGGCCGGTCCTCGATCATGGCGCGCAGACGGGTTTGACCTGCTGCTGGCACAAAGCGGGTTTCATCAATCGCTTTCAACGCGCGTGAGCGCAGCGTGGTGTCATCGCCAAGGTCCTTGTCCATATAGACAAACCATTGCGGCGTGTTGCGGAAGATGACCGGCTTTCTGGAGCGCCATGAATGGGGATAGGAATGTTTCAGCCGCCCGCGCGCAAACAGCATGTTCTTGCCAATCAGCGCCTCGATAACCACCTTGTTGGCATTGCCCTTCTTGCCATTGTCGTCAATGACGCGCGCAGCACCCTCTTCACGGTCCGGCCCGAAGCCGGGTGCATCCTTTGTGAAAAAACCGGCATCATCGACAGCAAAGGGAATGGCTGTGTCAATGCCACGCGCCGCCAGTTCCTTGCCTGAATCCATCCAGGTGTCAAAGTCCTCCCGGCCATGGCCGGGAGCCGTATGAACAAATCCCGTACCGGCATCATCCGTGACATGATCGCCAGCCAGAAGAGGCACGCTAAACTTGTATCCACCACCAAGACCGGCAAGCGGATGGGCAAGCACCATGGCGGCCAGTTGTTCAGCCGCAACAGGGCCTGAACGTTTAAAATCCAGCTTTGCCCTGGCAAATGACTCTTCGGCCAGCGCATCGGCAAAAATCAGTCTTTCGCCGGGCTGCGGTCCAAAATCATTTTCTGCCGCTGTTACCTCATAAAGCCCATAGGCAATGCGTGGCGAATAGGCCACGGCCCGGTTGCCGGGAATGGTCCATGGCGTGGTTGTCCAGATGACGACACAAGCCCCATCAAGCTCAGGCGCACCATCAACGACCGGGAATTTCACCCAGATCATGTCGCTCTCATAATCTTGATATTCCACTTCAGCCTCGGCAAGCGCCGTGCGCTCCACCACCGACCACATGACCGGCTTGGAGCCACGATAAAGCTGGCCTGACATGGCAAACTTCAGCAATTCACCGGCAATGCGCGCCTCGGCGTGGAAATTCATTGTCGTATAAGGCTGTTTGAAGTTACCGATTACTCCAAGACGCAAGAATTCCTGCGTCTGCACATCAATCCAGCTTTGAGCAAATTCACGGCATTCCTGCCGGAATTCATTGATTGGAACCTCGTCCTTGTTTTTGCCGGCGCCGCGGTATTTTTCCTCGATTTTCCATTCGATTGGCAGGCCGTGACAATCCCAGCCGGGCACATAATTGGAATCATAGCCGCGCATCTGGAATGAGCGGGTAATGACATCTTTCAGGATCTTGTTGAGCGCATGGCCGATATGAATGGTGCCATTGGCATAGGGAGGGCCATCATGCAGCACATATTTGGGCCTGCCCGCCGCATCTTCGCGCAACAGGCGATAAAGGTCCATTTCCTGCCAGCGGGCCACAATCTGCGGCTCCTTTTCCGGCAGGCCGCCACGCATCGGAAATTCCGTTTGCGGCAGATAGAGTGTTTTTGAGTAATCAATCGTCTTGACGGTATCGGTCATCGGTTCGCCATGATATTTGGCCCGCCGCTAAGGGCATGTGGCCTGAATTTACCTGTTTTAAAAAATGCGCGGGAAGCGCGCCATAATCCCCGGCGGCTGCGGATAGGCCAAGGCTCACCTTAACCCGCCCGGAGCACCGGGCTGGTAATTCGTATGGCAAAGGTAGCGTGATGCGGCTGGCGTCTCATAGCCGCGCTTCTACCCCATGAACGCCCAAGAATAAAGCCGCCAGAGCAGGATGATTTTTTCTTCAATCATTATCCTGCTCTAAGATTTTGTTTTAGTCGCATTTATACGACGCCAGATGATTTCATCTGTACTCGCAAAATGCTCCGGGATCATGCGCTACATGGTAAAGTCGAAGCGATAGCTTGCCGAGGCGCCGAGTGTAAACTGGTTGCGGCTTCCCCGCTCACGCACAATGCTGGAATCAGCGGCCGGTCCCATCAGTCGTGAATATTCGCCAAACAGGCTGGTGGTGACCGGATCGCTTACCTTCCAGGTGACGGCCCCGCCCACACCCATGCTGCGAATGCCGCCACCGGGATCATATTCGCTTAAGCCCGAACGCTGTGCTTCTGCTGTACTGACACCATAATAGGCATCAAAATATTTTGCTGAGGCAAAAGACAGGCGCGGCCCGCCGGAAAGGCGGACTTCCGGTGTAACATCATGGAACGCATCCACCGCAATATCGGAAATAACGCCCTTGTGAGCGCGCACCCCATGACGAATTTCAGCGCGCATGCGCATCCAGTCCAGCGGATAGAACTCAAAGAAACCGCCAATCTCACCGCCCCAGCGTACAGGGTCCAGCCCGCGTATCGCATCCTCGTCATTGTCGCGCTTCCAGAGGAATTTGCCGTTCAGACCTGCCCGAAAATCGCCCTGATCGATCAGCGCCAACGAAATATTGTCATTGCGTGATGAAAAGCGGACCGCATTGCCAGCCTTGCCAAGTGAAATAATGGGAGTTGCGCTAAACAGATATTTTTTGCTGCCCTCAAAGTCAGGCGCAATCATGCCGGTAGCACCAATGGTCAGATACCAGTCACCGGAGAGCCAGGATTCTGCCGCAGATGTTGACACCGGGCTGCCAAATGCAGCCAGGACCGTCAAAATCGACGTAATTTTCAACGCTTTCATATTTCACCAATCACCCGGTACAAAGTCCCCCGCAGATAATGATGCCAGATTTGGTAAAATTTGCTTTAAATTCATTCCTTTATAATGCGCTGTATGCTGGACAGCATATTGACACAAGATTAAGTTGCGCGACGGCGGGGCATTCAATCAGGAGAGGCGACATGACTTTTGAAGCTAAGTCACTTAACGAGGTTTCAAGTGAAATCCGTAACAAATGGGGATGGTTTCTGGCGCTGGGCGTCCTGCTGCTCATCCTTGGCGGCGTCGCATTCGGCAATCTGTTTATTGCCACTATTGCATCGGTCTATTTCATCGGTTGGCTGATGCTGGTTTCAGGTTGTGTCGGCGTCATCCACGCTTTTGGTGTCAAATCCTGGGGGCGTTTTTTCCTCTGGTTTGCCAGTGGTCTGCTTTATGCTTTGGCTGGTATTTTTACCTTTTACAATCCCACACTTGCCTCGGTCATCTTCACTTTCCTGCTGGCGGCAGCGCTGGTTGGATCGGGCGCCTTGCGCGCCTGGGTCGGCTATCAGAACTGGGAGCAGAATGGTTCTGGATGGATCGTAACCGCTGGCCTGGTCACCATTCTTGCAGGTGTGATCATCGCCCTTGGCTGGCCGGTCAACAGCCTGCGCATTCTGGGCCTGTTCCTGGCAATCGACCTGATTTTCCAGGGCTGGGCACTGATTGCCTTCAGCCTTGCGCTCAGAAAATAAAATATTTTGTGATGCCAGATGACACTATCTGCACTCGCAAAATGCGCTAGAGCGCCGTGCGTCCTATCGGACGCACAAAGGACGCTCTAACTCTTTGAATGAGCATCGGAGTTATCCAAAAACCGATTCTACTTTTTGGTCCGATGCGCTAAAAACTTACACTGGCATCAAGGGCTGACAAGGGTCTCATGCCAGCCAGAAGCGCCCTCGCCTCTTGCTCGTCGCGCCTCATCTGCGCGACGAGTTCGTCAAGCCCGTTGAATTTTTCTTCACCACGCAAATAGCTGAAGAAAGAGACGGAACAGTCCTCACCATAAAGACTGTCTGAAAAATCAAAAACAAAAGTCTCCAGCAGCGGTGCGCCATTGTCGTCGACGGTCGGGCGGCGGCCAAAACTGGCAACCCCGTCATGCAGGCTGCCATCAGCCCGGCGAAACCTGACCGCATAAACACCTTCACGCAGTTCAACCGATTCCGGCAGGCGCATATTCGCCGTTGGAAAGCCCAGCGTCCGCCCCAGTTTTTGCCCGTTTATGACCGTCTCGCGCACAGTAAAGCGATAACCAAGCTGTCCGGCGGCCTCTGCCACATGGCCTTGTGCCAGCAATTGCCGAATGCCACTGGAAGAAATGATGTGCGCAGCCTCATCGCGAAAGGCATCGACCAGCGTCACCCCAAATCCATGGCGCCTGCCTGCATTCGTTAGAAATTCCGGCCCGCCTTCACGATCCTTGCCGAAATGAAAATTAAAACCGGTCACCGCATGGCAGATGCCAAGATTGTCCCGCAGGATTGATGTGATGAATGCCTCTGCCGATTTTTCAGACAGATCGTCAGTAAAAGCCTGCTCAACCACGGCAGAAAAGCCGAGATTGTTCAGCAATTGCGCCTTCATTTCAGGCGGGGTGAGAACAAACAGCGGGGATCGAGGCCGGAAAAATTTGCGTGGATGCGGATTGAAGGTCAAAACCAGTGCGGGCCTGTTGCGCTGTCGTGCTTCTGCCAGCGCAGTTTCAAGAACAGCCTGATGGCCGCGATGCACACCATCAAAATTCCCGATGGCGACCACACCATCACGCAAATGCTCAGGCAATGGCCCGGTTCCGGCAATTCGCTCCAGCATTTGAGACCTGCCTATCGCAGCCGTGGCATGACCGCCACAGGTGTGTAACCATGCGTTTTCAAAAATTCGGCCAGTTTTTGCGGGTCCGGGGTCAGTGCCTCGCCATAATCACGCGCATGAATGCCGCCTGAAATATAAAGTGCGGCCAGATCATTGTCGGATGCGCCCTTGATGTCGGTCATCATACCATCGCCAATGGCCAGAATTTCATGGCGCTCCAGATTGTGCCCGCTGCTCTCGACAGCCGCTTTCAAGGCAGCCTCATAGATTGGCCTGTGAGGCTTGCCGGCAATCAATGTGCGCCCTCCCATTTGCGCATAATCTCTGGCAATCGCGCCTGCACACCAGATCAGCCTGTCACCACGCTCCACCACAATATCGGGATTGGCGCAGATGAATGGCAAATTGCGCGAGCGCAAGCGCGCAAGCATGTCATGATAATCCTCCGGCGTCTCGGCCTCATCATCAAACAGCCCTGTGCAGACAACAGCTTGCGCCTCAAACTCCTCGACCAGTTCAACATCGAGGCCATCATAGATATTGGTGTCACGATCAGGGCCGATATGAAAAATGCGGCGCGGACCTTCCGCAATCAGGTCGCGTGTCACATCCCCGGAACTGACCAGCCTGTCATAAGTGTCGTCCGGCACCCCGATTTCACGCATTTGCCTGATGACATCGGCGCCCAGCCGAGGTGAATTGGTGATCATCACCACCGTTGTTCCGCGGTCGCGCGCGGCTTTAAGTGCGGCGGTTGCTGGCGCAAAATGCTCAATGCCATTGTGAACCACGCCCCAGACATCGCAGAAGATGGCAGTATAACGCCCTGATATGGTTTCAAGTGAGGCAATAAGGGGAGAAGAAACCGGCATATCGGCTGGTGCATCCATCATTTCAAATCTGTGTCTATGTGTTGTTTCCATGCAGGGATTAGCCGATACGCCCTGCCCTGTCATCATCATTCCAGTCCGATCAGGATCGGGACTGGTTAATCCCGGCTTAAAAAGCAATCTCATTTTGCACCTGTCATGCAAACCTGAAATTCAGTTGTCTATGTAATTTTAATCTCAGTTTTATTTCTACGCATGATCTTGTCCAAAGAAGAACCTGCGATTTTTTAAGACCATGCTCAAAATTTGGCAGCGGGGATTTGAGCCAGATGTTAAAAAAATTCCTGTCCGATATACGTGGCAACTATGCCATGATAACCGGATTGATCATGGCGCCGCTCTTTGGTGCAGTCGCACTTGCGGTTGATTATTCGGAAATGTCACGCCAGCGCGTGGCCACGCAAAACGCACTGGATGCGGCCAATGTAGCCACAGCGCGCGAGTTGCAATCGGGTATAAGTGATGCGCAAGCCATCACCTATGCCAATAATTTCTATTACACCAATCTGCGTCAGGTCTCACCGGATAAAAGTACACTCAATGTCAGATTGCCAAGCCAGGTGGTCGGCGGCGGCACCATGGAAATGTGCGCCACTTTAAATTATTCACCTTATTTCATGCCCGCTTCTGCAAGACTGATGGGCAAGCAGTCGCGTGATTTCGACTTCATCACCTGTTCGCAAGTGCGGCTGAAAAATACGCTGGAAGTGGCTCTGGTGCTGGATAATTCCGGGTCCATGGACACAAAAGGAACCGGCTCGTCGCAGACACGCATGCAATTGCTGAAAAAGGCTGCTGATGAACTGATCACCACCATGGTGCAGCAGGCCGACAGCGTAAAGCAACTGGAAAAACCCATCCAGTTTGCCGTGGTGCCGTTTGCCGCTTCGGTCAATGTGGGCAAGGACAACAAGAATGAGCCCTGGATGGACACGCGCGGTGTATCCCCCATCCATCATGAGAATTTTAACTGGGCAAGTTTCAACTGGCCCCGCCGCAAGATTCAAAAGCGCAGCGACGGCGTTTATGTCAAAACTGGAACTGACTGGGGCTCGCAGGAAGGCGACATTGTCACCCGCTTTACGCTTTATGATGAGTTGAAATATTACACCGACAGAAACAATACCAGAACCGCATCTTTTGCCGAATGGGATGGCTGTGTCGAGCAACGGCCCTACCCTTATGATGTGACCAATGAACCGGCGCGGCAAAACAACCCTGCTTCCCTGTTTGTGCCGATGTTTTATCCTGACAATGTCGCCAATGGTTATAATGACTGGCCGACACGAAACTCCGGCAGCTATTCGGCATCCTTTTCATGGGACCCGCAAGTGGGCAGCGGCAGGAATGTGACAGGTAATAATCTGTCCAGCTACATGCCCAAATATTTCGATATGCGCGTTACTGCTTCAGGCAGGACAGAACAACTCGGCTTTGTCGCACCTTATGGCTCGGCCAAACTTGCATCTGGAAAAGGCCCCAATGGCAGTTGCACCACTTCTGCGCTCACGCCGCTGGTTGATGTAACCAACGCAGCCGGCATGAAGAAGATCAAGGATGCAATCTCTGCCATGCAACCTTCAGGCGGCACCAGTGTGGGCAGCGGTCTGGGCTGGGGCTGGCGTCTGCTGGCCAGTGACGGCCCCTTTCCGCTCGGACGGCCTGAAACGGATCGCGGCAATGACAAGGTGGTCATTTTGCTGACTGATGGCGCCAATACCTATTATACGCCCGGAACTCTTTCACCCCTCAATGCCAGCGCGTCCCGCGCCAGTGACCAGGAAAGCCAAAGGTCAATCTATGCAGATTACGGCTTTCAGGCTCCTTTTGAGAAAACCACCACCTATGGCCGTCTCTTTATGGGGCTGACCAGCAATATCAACAAAAACAGCCACAGCAATGACAATTACTCACGCGCCATGAATGAAAGGCTGCAAATCCTGTGCGACAATGCCAAGGCTGCAGGGATAATGATCATGACTGTGGGGCTGGATCTGGAAGCGGAAGCCAGAAGAGACAGCAAGGTGCGCGATCAGATTGAGGGAATGAAGAATTGTTCTTCCAACTCCCGCAACCGACGTGATCCTGACAATCCGGCCAAGCCAGCCAAGCTGTTCTGGAACGCTTCAGGCAATGATTTATCCAATGCGTTTCGCGAAATTGCCGATGAATTGTCCAATCTGCGCATCACCGGCTAAAATTTATATTTATAAAGGCCGGCGCCATCCGGCCTTTATAAAAAAAATCCTGCCTGCTAAAAGCCATGATCTGAAGTCTATCAGGGCATCATGAAACAATCTCTGGCCCTGCCTGCTGCTGACACACCCTGTTGCAACCGCCGCACCCTGATCCTGGGTGCGGGTGCTTTTACCCTTGCCGGACTGGCCGGATGCGGCTCTCTTCCGGGCAAGGGAGCCGGTGGTGGCGCCTCTGCGTCAGCACAGACGGCAATGATGAAAATTCGCAAGCAAGCAGGGCTATCTGCTCTGTCAAGCGATCACCAATTGGAACGCGCCGCCCTTCAGCAGGCCCATTATATGGCCGCCAGCGGCAGGATGGATCACACAACCGGCATTGGCAAAGGCTTTGCTGCACGGATAAAAAGCAACAGGATCAAGGGGGCTGTGGCTGAAAACATCGCTGAAGGGCGCATGGACAGCGCCCGCGCCATCACCATGTGGATGAATTCCGCACCCCATCGGCGCAATATGCTGGATGGGCGCTTTACCCGTTTTGGCCTTGCCTGGGCCAGCCATCCTTCGCGCCCCGAATGGCGCTATTGGGCGATAATCCTGGCCAGCTAAAGCATTTTGCAGCCAGATACTTCCATCTGGCGTCGCAAGAATGCGGCTAAAACAAATATTTAAAGCATTTTAAAATCTTTCAAACTCGCTCCTTGACTCTGTTTGAAGCGCTCACTATCTCAGCCCCGTTAGCACTCTCATACTGTGAGTGCCAACAGGTCCGGTACTGCCGGATAGAGGAATTCTTTCTCATCATCATGACCTGAGGAAATCAAACAAATGGCACAAACGAAGTTCCGCCCGCTTCATGACCGCGTGGTCGTTCGCCGGGTCGAATCCGAAGAAAAAACGGCTGGTGGCATCATCATCCCCGACACAGCCAAGGAAAAGCCGCAGGAAGGCGAAATTGTCGCCGTAGGTTCCGGCGCCCGTGACGAAAGCGGCAAGATTGTCGCCCTTGATGTCAAGGCTGGCGATCGTGTTCTGTTCGGCAAGTGGTCGGGCACCGAAGTGAAGCTCAATGGCGAAGACCTTCTGATCATGAAGGAATCCGACATTATGGGCATCATCGGCTGATCTGCTGACCCCTTTCTCACCATTCACTGCAATCCGCATTTCGGGCCACAGGCCCAGGAGTAAGCAATGGCTGCCAAAGACGTAAAATTCTCCCGTGATGCCCGCGAGCGCATGCTGCGCGGCGTCAACATCCTTGCCGACGCGGTCAAGGTCACCCTTGGTCCCAAGGGCCGCAACGTTGTTATCGACAAGTCCTTCGGCGCTCCGCGCATCACCAAGGACGGCGTTTCCGTCGCCAAGGAAATCGAACTGGAAGACAAGTTCGAGAACATGGGCGCTCAGCTCGTTCGCGAAGTCGCTTCCAAGACCAATGACAAGGCCGGTGACGGCACCACCACCGCCACGGTTCTGACCCAGGCCATCGTTCAGGAAGGCCACAAGGCTGTTGCCGCCGGCATGAACCCGATGGATCTGAAGCGCGGCATCGATCAGGCTGTTGCCGAAGTTGTTGCTGATCTTCTCAAGAAGGCCACCAAGATCAAGACTTCGGAAGAAGTTGCCCAGGTCGGCACCATTTCCTCCAATGGCGAAAAAGAAATCGGCGAGATGATCGCCAAGGCCATGCAGAAGGTTGGCAACGAGGGTGTCATCACCGTCGAGGAAGCCAAGACGGCCGAGACCGAGCTTGAAGTCGTCGAAGGCATGCAGTTTGATCGTGGCTATCTGTCGCCTTACTTCATCACCAACCCTGACAAGATGGTTGCCGAGCTTGAGGATGTTTACATCCTGCTTCACGAAAAGAAGCTCTCCAACCTGCAGGCCATGCTGCCGGTTCTTGAGGCTGTCGTTCAGACCTCGAAGCCCCTGCTCATCATTGCCGAAGACGTTGAAGGCGAGGCTCTGGCTACGCTGGTCGTCAACAAGCTGCGTGGCGGCCTGAAGATTGCCGCTGTCAAGGCTCCCGGCTTTGGTGATCGCCGCAAGGCCATGCTGGAAGACATCGCCATCCTTACCGGTGGTCAGGTCATCTCCGAAGATCTCGGCATCAAGCTGGAAAACGTCAGCATCGACATGCTGGGCCGCGCCAAGCGGGTGCGCATCGAGAAGGAAAATACCACCATCGTTGATGGCGCCGGTCAGAAGAACGAGATCGAAGCCCGCGTTGGCCAGATCAAGGCTCAGATCGAAGAGACCACTTCCGACTACGACCGCGAAAAACTTCAGGAACGTCTTGCCAAGCTGGCTGGTGGCGTTGCTGTCATCCGCGTTGGCGGTTCGACCGAAGTTGAGGTCAAGGAAAAGAAGGATCGCGTTGACGATGCTCTGAACGCCACGCGCGCTGCCGTTGAAGAAGGCATCGTCCCCGGTGGCGGTGTTGCCCTGCTGCGTGCAACGCAGGCCATCAAGACTGAAGGCGCCAATGCCGATCAGGCTGCCGGTATTGCCATCGTTCGCCGCGCCCTTCAGGCTCCGGCTCGCCAGATTGCCAACAATGCGGGTGCGGAAGCCTCCATCATTGTCGGCAAGATCCTTGAAAACGACAGCGTCACCTTCGGCTACAATGCTGCGACCGACGAATATGGCGATCTGATCCAGCTCGGCATTGTCGATCCGGTCAAGGTTGTGCGCACAGCCCTTCAGGATGCGGCTTCCGTAGCCGGTCTGCTGGTCACCACCGAAGCCATGATTGCTGATGCTCCGCGCAAGGAAGCTGCAGCTCCTGCCATGCCTGACATGGGTGGCATGGGCGGCATGGGTGGCATGGGCTTCTAAGAAAGTCCTGATACCGATTGGAAAGGGCGGCTTTAAGTCGCCCTTTTCTTTATCTTCATTCCTTTGCAAAATATGTCCGGCTTTGTCCGCATCGCTGCCCTTGGGAAGTTCAAACGATTTGAATATTTTCCCGACCATTCTTTTCTTGAAGCTGGAAGAGCAAAGCGATAGGCCAAAGCTATCCTAATCCTCATTTTCAGGAGACCGGCAGTGAGCGCTCACCAGACCAGAACCGAAACCGATACGTTTGGCCCGATCGAAGTGGCTGCCGATCGCTATTGGGGTGCTCAGGCGCAACGCTCCCTCGACAATTTCAGGATCGGCTGGGAAAAGCAGCCAGCCTCGATCATTCGTGCGCTGGGCATCGTCAAGCGTGCCGCTGCCGAAACCAATATGGAACTGGGCAAGCTTGATCCGGCCATCGGCGCTTCTGTTGTGGAAGCGGCACAAGACGTTATCGACGGCAAGCTTGATGAGCATTTTCCGCTGGTGGTCTGGCAAACCGGCTCCGGCACCCAGTCCAACATGAATACCAATGAGGTGATCTCCAACCGGGCCATTGAAAAGCTTGGCGGCAAAATGGGCTCCAAAAAGCCGATCCATCCCAATGATCACGTCAATATGAGTCAGTCGTCCAACGATACCTACCCAACGGCCATGCATATTGCCTGTGCCGAGCAGGTGGTTCACGATCTATTGCCTGCACTCAAACATATATATGCAGCGCTTGACGCCAAGGCCAAAGCCTTTGACCATATTGTCAAGATCGGCCGCACCCACACGCAAGATGCAACGCCGCTGACGCTGGGACAGGAATTTTCCGGCTATGCGCAGCAGGTCAAGAACGGCATTGAGCGGATTGAAATGACGCTGCCCGCATTGATGGAACTGGCGCAGGGCGGTACTGCCGTTGGCACCGGGCTGAACGCTCCGTTTGGCTTTGCCGAAAAAGTGGCTGAAAAGATTTCAGCCATCACCGGTCTTGCGTTCACCTCGGCCCCCAACAAGTTCGAGGCGCTTGCCGCCCATGACGCCATGGTGTTCACGCATGGTGCAATCAACACGGTGGCCATGTCGCTGTTCAAGATTGCCAATGATATCCGCTTTCTTGGCTCTGGCCCGCGCGCTGGTCTGGGTGAGCTTGCCCTGCCGGAAAACGAGCCGGGTTCATCCATCATGCCCGGCAAGGTCAACCCCACCCAGTGTGAGGCCCTGACGCAGGTTTGCGTGCAGGTGTTCGGCAATAATGCGGCGTTGGGTTTTGCGGGCAGTCAGGGCCATTTTGAACTGAATGTCTACAACCCGCTGATGGCTTATAATTTCCTCCAGTCCGTCAGGCTTTTGGCGGATGCCTCCATCTCCTTTACCGACAATTGCATTGTCGGCATTGAGGCGCGCGAAGATAATATCAAACAGTCGCTGGATCGCTCCTTGATGCTGGTCACTGCCCTTGCCCCGACCATTGGCTATGATGCGGCGGCTCAAATTGCCAAGACCGCGCACAAGAATGGCACAACCTTGCGCGAAGAAGCGCTGGCAACGGGTCTGGTCAGCGCTGAAGATTATGATCGCATCGTGCGCCCGCAAGATATGACGCATCCGGGCTGAGCCTCTGGCTTTATGCGGTGTTTTCAGGCAATAGAAAGCCATGCGCTACGTTATTGTGATTATGATCATCACCTGCTTTTTAATCTGGGACGGCCTCTATAATGGAGGCCACTACATCAATGCGGGTGTGAAAACCTTGAATAACATGGTGCGCATGGTCACTGGTTGACGCAGTCCTGCCCTTAGAGCATCGGACCGAAAAGTGGAATCGGTTTTTGGATAATTCCGATGCTCATTCAAATAGTTAGAGCGTCCTTTGTGCGTCCGATAGGACGCACGGCGCTCTAATCAAAACAACATGAAATGCAATGCGCCGGTGGCGTCTGCTGCCTTTGTTCACCCTTCAGGAGGCCGATTTGATCCGGCACATCATCTTTTTCAGTGTCAAGCCAGGTACGGATGTTGAGACTGTCCGTGAAGGCTTGATGAATCTGGGCCGTATTCCTCATTCCAGCCATTTTGAAGTGACGCTCAATCGCAAACTCGACCTGTATGAAAACGAGGTTGATATCGTCGTTTATGCCGAGTTTGAAAATGAGGCGGCACTGCACGCCTATAAGGCCGATCCGATTTATGGGCAGACGACCGCCAATGTGCGTCCGATGCGCGAAATGCGTTTTTCCGCCGATGTGATTGCCGCAGACAAATAGTTAGATAATAAAATTTGCTAATGTCTCATCGTCACTGATGTCCTGATATTGTATGCCTTCAGCATCAAATCGGGCCTTGAGTGTCGTGAAATTGCGCCTGTCCTTCGTCTCGATGCCAATCAGCACCGAACCAAAATTGCGCGCTGATTTCTTCAGATATTCAAAGCGGGCAATATCGTCGTCAGGTCCAAGCATTTCCAGAAAATCCCGGAGCGCGCCGGGTCGCTGCGGCAAACGGATGATGAAATATTTCTTCAGGCCCTCAAAGCGCAGCGCCCGCTCCTTCACATCCGGCAGCCGTTCAAAATCAAAATTGCCGCCTGAAACGACAGCCACCACTGTCTTGCCGCGAAGGTCTTTTTTCGCAAAATCCTTCAGCACATCAATGGTTAGCGCGCCTGCAGGCTCCAGAACGACACCTTCAACATTCAGCATTTCAATCATGGTGGCACACAGGCGATTTTCAGGCACCAGGCGGCATGTTTCAGGCCCAAAGCCCTTCAATAATTGAAAATTTTCCCGCCCTATCTCACCAACGGCTGCGCCATCGACAAAATTATCCATCAAGGAAAGCTTGACCCGCTTGCCCGCCGCCAGACTGCGCATGAAGCTGGGGGCGCCTGCCGGTTCGCAGAAAATGAATTGGGACGCCTGATCAATGGCCTGAAAATATTGAGTGACACCCGCCGCCAGACCACCGCCACCAACCGGCAGCAGGACAATGTCAGGCACCCTGCCCGGCCCCAATTGTTCAACAATCTCTTGGGCAACCGTTGCCTGCCCTTCAATGATGTTCTTGTGATCGAAGGGCGGTACCATGTGGGCGCCTGCACTTTTCGTAAAATCCAGCGCGGCCTGATAGCAATCGTCAAAAAAGTCTCCCACCAGCCTGATCTCGACAAATTCGCCGCCAAACATGCGCGTCTTGTTGATCTTTTGCTGAGGTGTGGTGACCGGCATGAAAACCACGCCCTTGCGCTTGAAATGCTGACAGACAAAGGCAAAGCCTTGTGCATGATTGCCAGCTGAAGCACAGACAAACAGATCTGCACTGCCATCCAAAATCAGCGCCTTGCGGAAAAAATTTAACGCGCCTCTGATCTTGTAAGAGCGCACCGGCGACAGGTCTTCCCGCTTGAGAAAAATGCGCGCACCATATTTGCGCGACAGATATTCATTTTTCTGCAATGGCGTTTGCGGAAAAATTGCCCTGATCTCTTGTGCGGCTGCTGCAACCTTGTCGACAAAGCCTGTCATCTTGTCATCCCGATATTCTTAAATGAGCGGTGTTCCTGCCGTGAATTCGACCTTTTGGCAACACTGAAGCGCTTATGAAGGATCAACCGCTTGCCAATGGACAGTTCGACTTACTTCCGCCGCACTCTGCGGTTGGTTCAATACACGACTATACGCCTCACAAAATAACGGAAATCTTCAATTGCACCTGAAGCCCCTGCTCATCCTTGTGCTTTTTTTGTTTCTCGCCGGTTGCACCAGCAACAGGTCGGAAGAGATTCTGGGCAGCGCTATCGTGCCGGTTTCCGTTAGTGATATTGCTGGCAATCATTCGATCTTCATCGCCTCGACCCGCAAGCGCTCAGATGATCCGTCAAAAGTTTTTGACAATGAACGCTCCGGTTCTCTCAATTTCGCCCGCGTCAATGTCACGGTTCCGCGTGAGCACAAGACAGGCCGGATCGAGCGGCGCAAGCGGGGTAGTTCGGATGATCCGGCAAAATATTTCATGGCCTCCGATGCTGTCGGCTATCCGGGTGGGCCGCAATTTTCACAGGCGCTGAGTGCCGATATTGCAGCCCGTGGCGATCGGGTCATGGTTTTTGTTCATGGCTACAATACGGGGTTTGATGCCGGTGTCTATCGCGCTGCGCAGATCGTGCATGATTCGGGCTACCCAGGCACTGCGGTGCTGTTTTCCTGGGCTTCGGGCGGCTCCACCACCAGCTATGTCTATGACAAGGAAAGCGCCAGTGCGGCCCGCGACCAGCTTGAAATCACACTGCGCCTGCTGGCCCAAAGCGGCGCCCGGCGCATCGATGTGGTGGCTCATTCCATGGGAACATGGGTGACGATGGAAACGCTGCGCCAGCTTGCCCTGACCGGAAATCGTGATCTTGGCGGCAAGCTTGGCGATGTGGTGCTGGCTTCTCCCGACATTGATGTCGATGTTTTCAAAAGCCAGATGCAGCGCTATGGCAAACCACAAAAACCTTTTATCCTTCTGCTTTCCAAAGATGACAGGGCGTTGCGGCTTTCAGGAATACTTGCTGGTTCACGCCCGCGCGTTGGTGATTATGCCAATGCCAGCGCGGAACTGGAGCGCTATGGGGTCACTGTCATCGATCTTTCCACCGCAAAGGGGGCAGACAGCTTTAATCACACCAAATTTGCAGACAATCCTGCAATGGTGCAGATGCTGGGGCAACATTTGCGTGAGGATGACGGCTTTGCCAGTGAGCGCGACATTACGGACCGGATCCGGCAAGTGACCAGCGCCGGATTGTGATAAGCGCCTCCTTTTTCTTGAACTGGCAGGGATAAAGCGCCATGCGCCCTGTCGAATGTGCAAAGGGCGCTCATCTGTTTTTTAGCCGCATTTATGTAGCGCCAGATGGTATCATCTGTACTCACAAAATGCTCTAAGCTTTTGTTTTAGCCGCATTTGTGCGACGCCAAATGAAATCATCTGGCTGCAAAATGCTCTGGACCGGGACATTTTCTGCCGTTACTGGTTGTATGTTTTAAACGCCACAACTTCAGGAGCAAGAGCACAGTGCGTATCAAGACCTTATTGGCGATAGCGCTTGTGGCGTTGACTGCCGGATGTGTTGCCACAAACCGGCACGAACTGCTCAATACCTCCATTTTTCCAGCCAGCACGGCTGAAATTGCGGCGCAGCATGAGATTTTTGTCGCTACCACCCGCCGCGCCTCAACCAGCCAGCCGCGCATTGTCTATGGTGGTGAGCGCTCTCCCACTATCGCCTATGCCCAGGTCGAGATCACTGTCCCAAAAATTCATGAAACCGGCAGGATCGAACGCGCAAAGGGGCGGGCTCCGGCAGACCCTGCCAAAAATTTTACCGCACAGCGTGTGAATTTCTACAAGAGCGCATCGCAGTTTGAAAAAGCTGTCAATGCCAGTGTCGTCGACCATGAAGGCGAGCGCATTCTGGTTTTCATCCATGGCTTCAATAATGGCTTTGATGACGGGATCTATCGTGTCACCCAGATTGTTCACGATACCGGATATGTTGGAACACCAGTTCTGTTCTCATGGGCGTCAGCGGCAAAAACCACCGGCTACCTTTACGACAAGGAAAGCGCCAATGCCGCGCGTGACGATCTGGAAGCCTTGTTAAAAATGCTGGCCACGACCAAAGCCAAAAGCATCGACATCATTGCCCACTCGATGGGAAACTGGGTGACGATGGAGGCTTTGCGCCAGCTTGCTATCAGTGGTGATCGCACGCTTGGCGGCAAGCTTGGCATTGTGGTTCTTGCCTCGCCCGATATTGATGTCGATGTTTTCAAAAAGCAGATGCAGCGCTATGGCAAACCTGAGCATCCTTTCGTCGTCCTGTTGTCTGACGATGACCGCGCCCTTCAGCTTTCCAGCTTCCTTTCCGGCGACAAGCCTCGGGTGGGCGACTATAGCGATGCGGCCGATCTTGCCGCTCTTGGCGTTACCGTGGTTGACCTGACACAGGCCACGTCAGGTGGCCGACTCAACCATGCCAAATTCGCCGACAATCCTTTTTTGGTAAAATTACTGGGGCGTGAGCTTAGAAATGATGGCCTTGCCGCTGCTGCCACTGATGATTTTGGCGGACTTGGGGGGGGCACACTTGGCAAGGATATTGGTCAGGCTGTCGGATCCGTGGCCGACATTATCATCACCACGCCATTCAGGGTCTTGTCGATTGCTGTCGGCAATTGAGAGTTTAGGGCCAGAAGCCTAAAGCCTGCCTCTCGAACTCAAGAACCAGTTTCGAGATAAAGACATGCGTAAAAACAAAAGCTTAAAGCGGGGTGCGAGAATCTGAAAGAAGCGCGACGCGCTTTAAAATAAACTTTCACCTGATATCCTTTGATCTTTGGAACTTTTACTCGCCATACTGGTTTTGCATCTGCCTTGCTCAAGATGCGTGAGGAAAAGATAAGGATTGCCAAATGACATCAGGCAAAACGCTTTCCAACACTCAATACGCATCGCAAAGCCGGGTTGAAACGATCCCGTCTCAAAGGGCTTCCCTGCCCGGGCTCATATCGCTGGTCGGTGTTTCCGCCATTCTTTACCTTGGCCGTGAGGTCTTCCTGCCGGTTGCTGCCGCTTTTTTGCTGACATTTGCTCTGGCGCCGATTGTAACATTCCTGCGTAAAAAAGGGTTGCCCAAACCCGCAGCCGTTATTTTGACCGTAACGCTTACATTCGCGGCCCTTGGCCTGCTGGGAGCGATAGTCGCAACGCAGGTCACCAATCTGGCGCAGAACATTCCAACCTATCAGTCCAATATCATCACAAAAGTGCATTCGCTCAAGGAAATGGGAGCAAATGGCGGCATTATTGACCGTCTCAGCAGCGCCATGCAGCGCATTGGAGCCGAATTACAAGCCAGCACCCAGACCGTACAGACTGACGCTCAGGCAGTTCCTGAAGAAAACCCGATGCCGGTCAAGATCATTGCGCAAGACAGCACAATCGAGACGTTGAAAAACGTTATCACCCCGCTGGTCAGCCCATTCACAACCGCCGGTCTTGTTATCGTCGTCGTCATCTTCATGCTGCTTGAGCGCGAAGACCTTCGCGACCGCTTCATCCGGCTTGTCGGATATAGTGACGTGCATCGAACAACTGAAGCGTTGCAAGAGGCAGGCACGCGGGTCGGGCACTATCTGCTGATGCAACTGGTGGTCAACACCCTCTATGCTGTCCCGATAACTGCCGGCTTATGGTTGCTTGGCATTCCCAATGCGTTTTTATGGGGTCTGCTTACGCTGGTCCTGCGCTTTGTTCCCTATATTGGCCCGGCCATCGGCATGATATTCCCGTTGTTTCTTGCCCTTGCAGTCTCACCCGGCTGGTCGCTGCTATTGTGGACGGCTGCTCTGTTTCTGATCATGGAACTGATCAGTGGCAATATTATTGAGCCATTGCTTTATGGCTCAAAAACCGGCCTGTCACCGCTGGCCATTATTGTTGCAGCCATTTTCTGGACATGGCTGTGGGGACCGCTTGGTCTGCTTCTTTCAACACCGCTGACCGTGTGCATGGTGGTGCTTGGGCGCTATGTTCCGCAGTTTGAATTTCTGGGTGTCTTGCTGGGCAATGAGCCGGTTCTCGACCCGCCAACACAGCTTTACCAGCGGCTTTTATCCGGCAATGCCGATGAAGCAACCGATAAGGCGGAAGAGTTTCTGGAGAAAAAATATCTCGTCGATTATTACGACACAATCGGCATTCCAGCCTTGCTGCTTGCCGAGCAGGACCGACAGCGCGGCGCTTTGCGAAACGAGCAATCCCAGCGCCTTTACATGACGGTTCAGACACTTGTCACCAATCTGCAAGAAATTGCAGTCGAGGAAGAAAACGAAGAAGAAAACGAGATAGAAACCAGACCTGCCAACCTCTTGCAGGAAGAGGATGAAACGCTTGTCGATCTCTTGCCCGATGGCGAGGGCGTAAAACTTTTATGCGCCGGTGGTCGTGGCGATATTGATGATGCAGCCGCTGCCATGCTTGCCCAGATATTGGAGGTGCAAGGTGCAACCGCAACCTCGATTTCTTATGAAAACCTCCAGCCGCTGGCTGCACGTCAATTGGCGCTCGACAAGGTCGATGTGGTCATCATCACCTTTCTCAATCCGGCATCTGCAAGCCATGCGCGCATTGTGGTGCGTCGTCTCAAGACATTGCGTCCGGGTTTGAGGGTCGGGATTCTCGTTCCTGTCGAAGGTGGCTTTATCAAGGGCCGGACAGACGCGATCGGGGCCGATTTCATTGCTTCCAGTGCCTCGGAGGCAGTTATTGCCGGTTTGACGAAACAAGAGCCTGTTCGTGTTAAAAACGCTCCCCGACGGATAGCGCGATTAAAACCGCCAGCGAAAAGAACCAGCCCTGCCCCTGAACCGTCCCCCACCTGATAAAATAGCAGGCTTTAGATAGCGAACAAAGGCGCCAGTTCCCGCACAGCTGAAACAAACGGGTTGGCAATCAAAGCCATGACAAGCCTTTTTCCAGACAGCAGCTTGGCTCCCACCATTCTTTATGGTTAATTTGAATGGGCAAGGCGGGAGATAATTTAATTATGGATTATACAGGCGGTGAGCCACGCCCTTGGGCATGGGCGCTTTATGTTTGGGCCGCACTGGTCAGCAGCATGGCGGTTTATTTCTTGACAGGCCTGTTACCGGCGATCGCATGGTCATCATGCGTCATAAATTAGAGCTTGCCTCCTGCAAGAATGCCAGCACCTGCCAAAAATTGCAAATTGAACCAATCAAATGCAAAATATCTGTGGTGCGGACGACGGGAATCGAACCCGTACGATCAAAGATCGAGGGATTTTAAGTCCCTTGCGTCTACCAATTCCGCCACGTCCGCACGTGCCGTTTCTCACGTCTTATTGATCATTCGTCAACTGCTGTTTGAACAGTTCACCGTAAAAGGTGAATATGCGCGCTGATATTTGGCCCAATTCTGGCAATGATGTTTTGCCAGTCGAGCCTACCCAACAATTTTACGAAAGCTTTTTTTAAAAAATGAGTGCAGCACTTTTTCAGCCCATCACCCTTGGCGACCTTGAATTGCCCAACCGCATTGCTGTTGCGCCCATGTGCCAATATTCGGCTGATGACGGTTCAGCCACCGACTGGCATATCCAGCACTGGATGAACCTTGCCATGTCGGGCGCTGGCATGATTACCGTGGAAATGACCAATGTAGAGCGGCGCGGACGTATCAGCCATGGTTGTCTTGGTCTTTACTCAAACGCCAATGAAGCATCAGCCAGGCGCGCACTGGATGCCGCCAGACGTGTAGCTCTACCCGGAACAAAATTTGGGCCCCAGCTTGCCCATGCCGGGCGCAAGGCCTCCAACCGTCGCCCATGGGAAGGGGGCGGCGGCCCTCTACGCTTAAATGAAGATCCGTGGCCTGTCGTTTCTGCTTCCGCCATTGCCTATGATAAAGGCTGGCAAACGCCTCATGCGCTGAGCGAAGAAGAAATCTGGCAGCTTGTCGAACAATTTGCCGATGCGGCAAAGCGAGCACAACGCATCGGCTATGATTTCATCGAACTGCACGGGGCGCATGGCTATCTGATTTTCCAGTTCCTGTCGCCTCTTTCCAACCAGCGCAGTGATCGCTGGGGCGGGTCATTGGAAAACCGGATGCGTTTTGCCGTGGAGGTGGTGCGAGCCGTTCGCAAAGCTGTTTCTTCCCTCATGCTTGGCATACGCCTGTCCGTGACGGACTGGGTGGAGGGCGGTTTTACTGTAGATGAAGCCATCGAGGTGGCAAAAATGCTCAAGGCTGAGGGGGTTTCTTATATCTGCTGTTCAAGCGGCGGCAATTCGCCTGCTCAAAAACTGCCGACCGGGCCGCTATATCAGGTTCATCTGGCTGAAGCGGTGCGTAAGGGGGCAGATATTCCTGTGCGTGCGGTCGGCCTTATTACACAGCCACAACAGGCAGAAGAGGTGATTGCCAGTGGCCAGGCCGATATAGTCGCGCTCGGCCGCGCCTTTCTGGCTGATCCGCGCTGGGGGTGGCGTGCGGCTGCGGCACTGGGTGTGGAAATTGCTGTTGCCCCGCAATTGCAACGCGCCATGACCACCATGCGCCACTGGGCGGCCTCCAGCGAATAATTAAAGCCTGTCTCCCAAGACTTAAGAACCAGTTTCGGGATAAAGACATGCGTTATAACAATAGCTTAAAGCGTGGCGCGTGAATCTGAAAGAAAAGCGACGCGCTTTAAGAGGCAACCAACTGGGCGGTCCGGCATTCTTCAATCATGCTTTCAACAAGCAAGAGATGGAGAACAGCAATGACCAGAGTTATTTATAAAATCGTGGAGCATGATGGTGGTTTCGCCTATCAGGTCGGCTCCACTTTTTCCGAAACTTTTGCCGACCGCAACAGCGCTTTGAAGGCTGCAGAACGCGCTGCAAAGGAGCAGCAAATATCAGGTGCAACAAACGGCATTGCCTATGAAGACAGTTCCGGCACATGGCATGAGGAACTGTCAGATGGAAGCGACCGACCGCAAACCGAAGTGTTGGAATAGCCGAAGTCTTTTGCAGCCAGATGTTTCCACCTGCCTGCAAAATTACTCTAAGCTTCTGTTTTAGCCGTGTAGCTTGATGGTGATTTCCGCCACACGCTTGCCTTGAAAATGGGCCCCTTCAAGTTCCTGCTTTGAAGGCTGACGCGAACCATCACCTTCACTGGTGGTTGTCATGCCATAGGGTGCACCACCGCGCACCACATCATTGCCCATCTGCCCCTGATAGGCATAAGACAGCGGTACGATGATCATGCCATGATGCTGAAGCATGGCCTGTGAGGAAATAAGTGCGATCTCGGCGCCGCCATGCTGGGTGGCTGTTGATGCCATCACCGAGCCAACCTTGTTGACCAGCGCGCCCTTGGCCCACAGCGGACCCGTCTGATCCAGAAAATTCTTCAGCTGTGACGCCATCGCGCCAAAGCGGGTGGAAACACCAAGGATGATGGCATCGTAATTTTCCAGCTCAAGCGGCTCGGCAATTTGTGCTGCCTGATCGAGCTTGTAATAGGCGGCCTTGGCAATCGCTTCCGGAACCAGTTCAGGAACCCGTTTGACGGTGACTTCAGCACCAGCTTCACGTGCCCCTTCCGCAGCAGCATTGGCCATCTGCTCCATATGACCCCAGCTCGAATAATAAAGAACAAGCACTTTCGCCATTTCGTCTATCTCTCTGTCATTACAATTTGCAAGCGCCCTGCCCGCTTTCATTACCTTTGAGAGATTTAGAGCATTTCTGTTCATATAAAAGCACGGTTATGCAGACACACCGTTCACTGTTATTCGAATATTTTTGATGGCGGATATGACCTTCAAACCTGCAAAAAATGCTCTGGTCTTGCACTCTATCAGGAGAGCGGTATGAAGCTGCGTGATAGAAACTCGGGAGCCGTCCATGCCAAAAGTGATCACCGCCGCCATGCTTGTGATTGGCGATGAAATTCTGTCGGGCCGCACCAAGGACCAGAATATCGGCTACCTTGCCGACATCATGACAGCGATTGGCATTGACCTGAAGGAAGTGCGTATCGTACTCGACGATGAAGAAGATATCGTCGCAGCCCTCAATGATGTGCGCCAGCGTTACACTTATATTTTTACCTCGGGCGGCATTGGCCCGACACATGATGACATCACAGCCGATTCCATCGCCAAAGCTTTTGATGTGCCCTGTGACTATGATGCTGCTGCGTATAGTCTGCTGGAATCCCATTACACAAAGCGCGGCCTGGAATTTACCGATGCCCGCAAACGTATGGCCAGACTGCCCCGCGGGGCCACACATATTGAAAACCCTGTTTCAGTTGCTCCCGGATTTCGCATCGGCAATGTTCATGTCATGGCCGGTGTGCCATCCGTTTTTCAAGCCATGCTCGACAAGGTGCTGCCAACGCTGGAAACAGGTATAAAAATGCTGTCAGCAACGGTGTCCTGCCCGTTGGGTGAAGGCATTATTGGCGGGCCGCTTGCCGAAATTCAAAAATCCCACCCCCTCACCATCATCGGTTCTTATCCCAGATTCGGGGAAGGTCATTTTATGACAGAACTGGTGGTTCGCGCCCGCTCGCAAGATGTGCTGGAGGCAGCCCGCAAGGATGTCGAGGCCATGGTGAAAAGCCTGACGACCTGAACTTGTAGCCACAATCGGGACTTCCACTTGCCAAACATATTCATTTGGCGCTAATTCCGAGCGCATTCCATGTCACCTGCGCGATTTCGCGCGTCTGCGGAGTGTGTCTGAATGTCCATGCCTGAAGACAAAGCCTTTCCCATATCTTGGGATCAATTCCACCGTGACGCCCGCGCCCTAGCGTGGCGGCTTTCCGGGATCAACCAGAAATGGAAAGCCATCGTCTGCATCACCAGAGGCGGGCTGGTTCCTGCTGCCGTGATTTCACGCGAACTGGGTATCCGCATCATCGAGACCGTGTGCGTGGCCTCATATCATGACTATGCCTCACAAGGGCAATTGCAGGTTCTCAAGGAAGTAAACCCGACATTGCTGGAAAATGGCGGCGAATCGATTCTCATCATCGATGATCTGACCGATACCGGCAAAACGGCGGCTATTGTGCGCGCCATGCTGCCAAAAGCGCATTTTGCCACCATGTATGCCAAGCCGAAAGGCCGTCCGCAGGTCGATACCTTCATCACCGAAGTCAGTCAGGATACCTGGATTTTCTTTCCCTGGGATATGGGGTTCACCTATCAAAAGCCGATCGCTGATGATCAGGTAAAATAATTATCTTTTTACAGTTTTCCATAAAGAAAGGCCGCCCTTGAGGCGGCCTTTCCTTATTGTTTTAGAGCCTTTTGCAGCTAGAGCATTTCTTATTTTCACGGAAACAGATAAAATGCTCTAAGCTCTTGTTTTAGCCGCATTTATGCGACGTCAGATGATTCCATCTGACTACAAAATGCTCTAGAATTATTCGGCGTCTTTTTCAGCTTTTTTCTTCGGTGCGGCCTTCTTCTTGGGAGCCTCAGCCTCGTCCTTGGCAGCGTCCTTCTTCGCCGCAGCCTTTTTCTTGGCCGCCGGCTTTACTGCCGTCTCGTCTTCATCATCTTCAGCCAGCAATTCTTCCTTGCTGACCTTCTGATCCGTTACCGAGATTTCGCCAAGAAGGTGATCGACCACCTTTTCTTCAAAGATCGGCGCGCGCAGCGCGTTCAGCGCCTCGGGATTGCCGCGATAGAACTCGAACACTTCCTGCTGCTGCTCACCGGGGAAGCGGCGAATCTGCTCAAACAGGCCGCGCTGCAATTCTTCCTCAGAGACCGTCAAACCAGCCTTTTCACCAATTTCGGCCAGCACCAGACCAAGGCGCACACGGCGCTCAGCCAGCTTCTGATATTCAGCGCGGGCTTCTTCCTCAGTGGTATCTTCATCAGCAAAAGTGTGGCCAGCGGCTTCAAGGTCTCGGTTGACCTGATTCCAGATATTGTTGAACTCGGACTCCACCAGCCTGGCGGGCGTTTCAAAAGTGTAGGCGCTGTCGAGTTGATCGAGTAATTGACGCTTCACCTTCTGGCGGGTGATGGACCCAAACTGGTTCTCGATCTGGCCACGCACGATCTCACGCAGACGCTCCAGTGATTCCAGTCCCAGCGCCTTTGCCGTCTCGTCATTGATTTCCAGTTCGCCAGGCTTGGCCACTTCCTTGACGGTGACATCAAAAGTAGCTTCCTTGCCAGCCAGATTGGCGGCCTGATAATTTTCAGGGAAGGTGACGGTGATCTGCTTTTCTTCGCCTGTCTTGATGCCGACAAGCTGGTCTTCAAAACCGGGAATAAATTCTCCGGAGCCCAGAACCAGCGGCTGGTCAGCGCCTGTACCACCGGCAAAAGCCTCACCATCGATCTTGCCGACATAATCAATGGTTACCCGGTCGCCATTGGCGGCCTTGCCATCCTTTGGCTCATAGCTGCGGGCTGATTCAGCCACACGCTGCACCTGCTCGTCGATTTCCGATTCGGGAACATCATAAACGGGGCGGTTTATCTTGATGTTCGAAAAATCCTTGATTTCGATCGGGGGGATGACCTCATAGTTCAGGCTGAACTCAAAATCGACGCCGCCTGCCAGAATCTTTTCAGCTTCCTGCTCGTCTTCGGTCATGACGATCTGTGGCTGCATGGCAGCCTTTTCACCGCGTTCAACAAGGATAGAGCGCGAATCATTGAGGATTTCGTTGACGACCTCAGCCATGAAGGACTTGCCGTAAACCTTGCGCAAATGCGCCATCGGCACCTTGCCTGGCCGGAAGCCGTTGATGCGGACCTTGCCTCTGGCATCGGCAAGCCGCGTCATGAGCCTGGCTTCCATATCGGCAGCCGGCACGACGACCTTGATCTCGCGCGAGAGGCCGGAGTTGAGCGTTTCGGTGACCTGCATCATCAAACCTTTATCTTGACCTGAAAGACTGCAACACGGTTCTTACCGCGAGCAGCCCTGCCGGTATATTCTTCCGAGGTTGGCTTCGGGGCGAAGCCGGAAAAGCAGACAAAATAGTGGTCCACTTGCCCGAGACGTTCCTGAAATATGATTAAACCTTTGTTTCTTTGGTCTTTTTCATATTTTTCAGAAGCGGTTCGTCGCATCCCGTCACATTCGACACGCCTTTTGTCACAGGCGGGGCCAATTTTCAACCATCTTAACGCCTAAACACGAGGCAAAGGCGCGACACCTTGACCGATTATGCATCGTATCAAGGCAGATTCATGGATCTGTCTTAACGGAGATCATGGTGCGGGTGGAGGGACTTGAACCCCCACGCCTCTCGGCGCTTGGACCTAAACCAAGTGCGTCTGCCAATTCCGCCACACCCGCAACCGACCCGGCAAATGTCACGAAGACCGGCCGCTGTCAACGCCGGGATGAAAATTTCACCCTGTTTTGCAATCAATAAAGCGGCTCTTCAAACAGCACCTTGCCTTCATCCATCAGCGCCTTGATCTGCGCCTGACCGGACGCAGCTACAGCCACACGAACAGAAAAGTCGCGTATACGCATATCGCGTTCAATGGCCCGGCCCTCGCCTTCCGGCAGGTAATATCGTTCAATTCCATAAGTGACGCGCACTTCACGGCTATAGAGACGGTTCAGGGCAGAAAACCGACCCACAATATCAACCTCATCCTTGCCCGGAGCGCTTGATGGTGCGTTACCAATCCATGCGTTTTTGGCCTGCCAGTAACCGTCGGCATTCTGGCCCAGCCGCACCGTCATCTTTCCCGGCCCATCCATTCTGCTGCGCAGCTCATCCTGATCGACAATCATCGCCAGAGGAATCCAGGAAATATCGTAATTGAGGATCACATAATCTCCGCGCAGCAGATCACGCGGGTCAATTGGCTCAACTTTCAGCACCACCTCCCGGCCATCGCGCAGAACGGCAGCGCGGCTGACAATCATCCAGCCCAGAAACCCGGCCTGAAGCAAAGCCAGAAAAAGGGCAGCCCAAACAAGTTTTTGACCACTTCTCATGCCCCGTCTCCTTGCGCACCAGACTGTGCTGCATCTTTTGCGCGCCGCTCAAGCCTGATGATGAGCATGGCCAAAAGCCCCATCAAAACAGCAGCAAAAACGAAAAATCCTGCGGTGCCGAGCATCGTGCCCATGGTCAGCGCATAAATGAGGCACAACTCGGTGGCGAAGGCCAGATAGGCAATCCAGCGCAAGCCCCGACTTGTATGTCCGGCCATGATGAGTGCGCCCACAATACCTGCCAATGTGATTGCGACCGCAACAGGAAATCCACTTTCTTTCTCCAAATCGAACTGGATCAGCATCATGGCGACCCAAAACCCGATCAGCGCATGAAGAGGCGTGCGACCATCAAGGCGGGCAATCGCCTCCACTGCTTGCGGCATAAAACAGGCCATGACAAAAATGCCAGCGCAAACAGAGGCCATCAGGGCAGAGGTTATAAAAACATCACCATCAAGCGCACACCACGCCACATAGCCGATCAGAGACAGCAGGATGAGATGACGCGCCATCTTGGCTCCGGTCCAGTAGGAAATGCCCCATAAGACAGCCACGATCGGCACAAATAAAATGGGCGGGCCATAGCTGGCAGCGCCTATCCATCCACCGGTCACAGCCCCGGAAAGCCAGGCAATCGAAATACCCACACAAGCTGCAGTCAAAGGTCCGGAGCGCAGGACGAGAGCCGCCAGTGCAGTGGCAGCACACCATGTCAAAAGTGCTGCGGCTTCATCACCGCTGATATGATACATCTGCCCGATCAGGGCCAGTGAGGCCCCAAAAGCAGCGGCTGCTATAATCCAGAGCGCTTCAGCCGCAGCATTATGATGATTGAGCCTGGCAAACGCCCCGCCGACATAGCCGCCAATAATCAGCGCAAACAGCCCGCCCACACGCGCCAGTCGCGGAAAGGATTCCCAGTTGGCGGCAATGAAAATAAGAATTCCGGCCGAAAACAAAAGTGCCGCCATCATGGCGAGAACGGTACTGGACCCAAATGAGCGGCGCTCATTTTTCTGGGCGTCGAGAACCAGATTTTTGGCCGTTTCAGGATCAATCAGACCCGATGCAACCCAGCGTTCGGCATCATGTCTGAGCTGCTTTATATAGCGCGTCATTCGCTATTTCCTATCAAATCAGCCGATTTACCAAGCGGCATTTACAACTCATTGTCATAGCGTGTTTTTTTGAATTTGTCTCTTTTGTGACAGAGGTATGAAAGAGCCATGATATTGCATTGCACAAAACGCATTGCTGCCATGCGTGTTCCGCTCTTTCAAAACCGGAAGGAAGCTCCTATCTAGGATTTGTACGAGACATAAAGACGCTGCAAGAAAAAAGAGGAATAAGACATGAACCTGATCCGCAACTACCGCAACTGGCGCCGCTATCGGGAAACCGTTTCCGAGCTGAGCCGCCTGAGCAATCGTGAACTGAATGATCTCGGCATCAGCCGCGGTGACATTCATATGGTCGCTCGCAAGTCGATCTAACCCCTTCGGAGCGCAAACCCTGCTCCGTCCAGTTTTTCTGGTGAACCAAGATGAACCTGATTCGCAGTTATCGCAATTGGCGCTCTTACCGCAGGACGGTCAATGAGCTTAATCGTTTGTCCAACCACCAGCTTGAAGATGTCGGAATCTTGCGCGACGAAATCGAACAGTTTGCGCGCCGGACACTCTGACCCGAAATTTCATCGTAGCGACCTCCTCCCCGCTTCGGTGAATTGAGATCAGCCACCTCCTCCTCCCAATTGGCTGATCGCTTTCGACGGTGCTTGCCTGAACCTCCTCCCACGGGCAGGTGCCGTCCAAGTTTCCGCTCCTTGATTGGAGCACATTAGAGCGCCGTGCGTCCAATCGGACGCACAAAGGACGCTCTAACACTTTGAATGAGCATCGGAATAATCCGAAAACCGATTCCACTTTTCGGTCCGATGCTCTAAAGCGTGTCGCTTTTCTTGTCAGAAAAGCAGGCTCCGCTTTAAGTTTTTGATTTACGCATGATCTTGTCCGATTTTCCAGGATCATGTTCCAGCTTCGTCGAAGCCGACCTCCTCCCCGGCAACGACGATCGGTCGATCCCCCTCCTCCTCCCATAGGATCGACCTCCCTAACGACACCCGCCGGTCCCTCCCCCGGCGGGTGTTGTTGTTTGTGGAAAGCACATACCGATCTTGCCGCACATTGCTTTCCAGCCTTCAAGGGATTAAGTGCGCAGCCATGAATACTATCAAGCCCGTTCACATCATCGGCGGCGGTCTGGCCGGTTCTGAAGCCGCATGGCAGGCAGCACAGGCTGGTGTTCCCGTCATCCTTCACGAAATGCGCCCGGTCAGGGGCACAGATGCGCATAAGACCGAAGGGCTGGCCGAACTTGTCTGTTCCAACTCCTTCCGCTCCGATGATGCCCAAACCAATGCTGTGGGCTTGCTTCATGCTGAAATGCGGCTGGCGGGGTCACTCATCATGCAATCGGGTGACGCCCATCAGGTTCCGGCAGGTGGAGCGCTGGCTGTCGATCGTGACGGTTTTTCACAAGCCGTAACGGAAAAACTGGAATCACATAGGCTGATCACCATTGTGCGCGAAGAAATATCCTCACTGCCACCAGATGAATGGGAGCAGGCCATAATCGCCACCGGCCCGCTGACCGCGCCTGATCTGGCTGCGGCCATTGCGGCCAAAACCGGCGCTGATGCACTTGCCTTTTTTGACGCCATTGCCCCCATTATTCATTTCGAGACAATCGACATGAATGTCGCCTGGTTCCAGTCCCGTTACGACAAGATTGGTCCCGGTGGCACGGGCAAGGATTACATCAACTGCCCGATGGACAAGGCCCAATATGAGGCCTTCATCGAAGCGCTGATTTCTGGTGGCAAGACCGAATTCAAGCAATGGGAAGGCACACCCTATTTCGACGGCTGCCTGCCTATTGAAATCATGTCCGAGCGCGGGCCCGAAACACTTCGCCACGGTCCCATGAAGCCGATGGGGCTGACCAATGCCCATAATCCAACGGTCAAGCCTTATGCTGTTGTGCAGTTACGGCAGGATAATGCGCTGGGCACACTTTATAATATGGTCGGTTTCCAGACCAAGCTGAAATATGCCGAACAGACCCGTATTTTCCGCACCATTCCCGGCCTGGAAAATGCTGAGTTTGCCCGGCTGGGCGGATTGCATCGCAACACCTATATCAACTCGCCGCAGCTTCTGGATGAAACCTTGCAGCTCAAGGGGCGTGCAGGGCTTCGCTTTGCCGGACAGATCACCGGCTGTGAGGGCTATGTCGAAAGTGCCGCTATTGGCCTGCTTGCCGGACGCTTTGCTGCCGCCAGCAGCCTTGGCCAACAGCTTGCTCCGCCACCGGTGACCACCGCTTTTGGGGCCTTGCTCAATCATATTACCGGTGGCCATATTGTTTCTGACGATGAGCCGGGGAAACGCTCCTTCCAGCCGATGAACATCAATTTTGGACTGTTCCCGCCGGTCGAAACACCAAAAACCGAAGGCAAGCGCCTGCGCGGCAAGGAAAAGGCACTGGCGCGCAGAAGAGAAATCAGCGCCCGCGCCTTGCAGGACTGTCAGGCATGGCTGCAAACAGACCCGGCTTAAATTTTTTACCGCCAGCCGCGCATGGCATGACGCCACAAAAGCCAGTGGCGATACAAATGCGAAAGACCAGTCTTTCCGTCCAGCACATCTTGCGGTCTGGCTTCCATGCGCTGTAACAGGGCCGCTGTCAGGGCCAGTGGCAAATAGGCAGGGCGCAGCGATTGCGGCAGGAACGACGCTTCTTTATGAAACATCTCCAGATGTTCTTTTGCCAGGGCAATCATGGCCCCCACCACACGCAAGCTGCCTTGCCTGTCCTGCCCCTTGATAAACTCTTCTGGTGAACTGCCGACCGCTGCAAGAAGATCAGCCGGGATATAACATTGCCCCCGCGCCCTGTGCCGGGGCAGCAAAAGCAGCAAGCCGGTCATGGCCTGTGCACACCCTGCATGGCCTGCCAGTTGCGAAAATTTTTGTGCAGCCGAGGCATCGAGCATCAGCGATGCAAGCTGGATGATGGTGCTGGCCGTCTCGCCGCAATAGCCTTCAAGATCGGTGCGCGATGGCATGGGGTCATCATAAAGATCAAAGACCCGGGCTTCCAGATAGTTTTGGAAAGCGGCAAGCGGCAGATGATACTGGGCAATGGCTGCCCGCAACGCATAAGCCACCGGGGCCACCGGCTGGCCGGTCTCTTCCTCACCGGCGGGCGCGCCAAGCACATCACGCCACCATTGCAGCCTGACCTCTCCGGGCAGAGCTTCGCGGATGCGGTCACGCACACCGGCAATCTCGGCATTAAAGGCATAAAGCGCCATCAGCGCATCCCGCTTGTCGGATGGAGCGTAAAGGGCTGCCAGATAGCGATCATGATCTGCCTTACGCACAGCCTGCATGGTCAAGGACGATGATTCACCTACCATGATGTCAATCGACAGCAATCAGTGCTGCACCCACGGCGCGCTCGTCAGACAGCAAGACATTGTAAGTGCGCAACGCTGCCCCGCTCGACATGGGATCAGCAGCAATGCCCGCCTCTTTCAGTGCGGCCCGCAATTCTTTGGGAATAGGCTTCAGATCCGGGCCGGTTCCCACCAGAAAAATCTCGATGTCTCCTGCTTCCGCGCAAACCCGACTGAAATCAGCAACGCTCAGCCTGTCCCGGTCCTGCGGTTCCCAGCCATAAATGCCTGAGGGCAAGCATAAAATGGAGCCTTTATGTGACATGTCGGCAAAGCGGAATCCACCATTGCCATAGGCCTCAATCGGCGCACGACCGGGGAAATGCGCCTCGCGTATGATAATTCCCTGTTTCATTTGCAAACAGTACCTGTCCGCAGCGCCAGTCGCCACTGCCACAGCACCAAAGGGTGAAAGTGCCGCAGTTCAGAACATTTAGTTCAGAACACTTAGTTCAGAACACTTAAAATGCTCTGAACTGCTGTTTTAGAGCCTTTATCCCGAACTGGAAACCAGTTCGGGATAAAGACATGCGTAAAAACAAAGGCTTAAAGTGGGTCGCTTGAATCTGAAAGAAAAGCGACACACTTTAATGACCAGAGGCAGACGCCAGTGTGGAGGAGGCTGCGCCCTTCTTGTCTTCAGTATCCTTGTCAAATGTATCGGGCCGGAGCTTAAACAGGATCAGCATCGGACCAGCGATGAACACCGATGAATAGCTGCCGACAAACACACCGATAATGATTGCAAGTACAAAGGAAGAAATGACCTCGCCGCCATACAGATAAAGTGCAGCCAGCGCCAGAAACACCGTCAGACCTGTCAGGAAGGTGCGCGACAGCGTGTGGTTGAGCGCCAGATTGATCAACTCTTCAACCGGCATTTTCTTGTACTTGCGCAGCATTTCACGAATTCTGTCATAAATCACGACCGTATCGTTAATCGAATAGCCGACCACGGTGAGAATTGCCGCAATCGACGACAGGCTGAATTCAAGTCCGAAAAACATATAGATGCCCAAAATCATGATCACGTCATGTGCGGTTGAAACAATCGCACCAATGCCGAACTGCCACTCAAAGCGGAACCAGATATAGATCAGCAAGGCTATCATCGAGGCGAAAACGCCCAGAGCGCCGGTATAGGCCAATTCACCCGAAACAGTCGGGCCGACCGTTTCAACACGCCGGAAATCATAATCCTCGAGAAATTCGCCCCTGATCTTTTCCATAGCCGATTGCTCGGCATTGTCACCGGCATCCTGTGCGCCAACACGCACCATCAACTCGCCCTGATCGCCGAATTCCTGCACCTGGACTTCGCCCAGATTAAGCTGTTCAAGGCGAAAACGCACATCACCGGCATCGGCCACATGTGATTTCGCCTGAATCTCGATGATCGATCCGCCCTTGAAATCGATACCGTAATTGAGATCCTTGACGAACATCATGCCGATAATGGCAATCGACAAAGCGCCCGACAGGGCAAAAGCCCAGTTGCGGTATTTCATGAAAGGCAGGGACGGCTCCAGCGGCAAATAATGCACCAGCCCCTTGGGCAGATCAGTCGGCTTGGTGCGCTTGATCCAGAATGCAACCATCCAGCGTGTCAGGGTAAAGGCGGTAAACACGGTGGTGACGATACCGATACCCAGCGTTACCGCAAAGCCGCGCACCGGACCGGTGCCCACATAAAACAGAATGACCGCGACAATGAAGGTGGTCAGGTTGGCGTCCACCACAGTGGCAAGTGCCTGTTTAAAGCCCTGATCAAAGGACTGGACCACGGACTTTCCATAAGCCCGTTCCTCTCGCACACGTTCAAAAATGATGATGTTGGAATCGACCGCCATGCCCATGGTCAGCACGATACCGGCAATACCCGGCAAGGTCAGTGTCGAACCCAGCAGGGTCAATATGGCAATCATCATGGCAACGTTGGCTGCAAGCGCCAGATTGGCGATGAGGCCCAAAGATCCATAGACCAGCAGCATACAGCCGATGACCAGAATAGCACCAACCATAGATGCAAATTTACCGGCATTGATGGAGTCTGCGCCAAGGCTTGGACCAACCGTGCGCTCTTCCACAATTGTCATGGTGGCCGGAAGCGCACCCGCGCGCAAAAGAACCGCCAGATCATTGGCCGTTTGTGGCGTGAAGTAACCGGAAATCTGCCCGGAACCACCCAGGATCGGTTCGTTGATGCGCGGTGCCGAAATCACCTGATTGTCAAGAATAATGGCAAACAATTTGCCCGTATTCTGCTGGGTTGCCTGCCCAAAACGGCCTGCACCCTTGGAATCGAAGCGGAAGGAGACGACAGGCTCATTGGTACGCTGATCAAAGGTTGCCTGCGCATCAATAAGGCTTTCGCCAGAGACAATCACCCGGTTTTCAATCAGATAAGGAACCGGCGGATCATCGCGGGAATACATGACGGTCGAACCGGCGGGCGGACGCCCTTCCATGGCCTCCTGCACCGGAACGCTCTGATCGACCATCTGGAAGGTCAGCTTTGCGGTCTGGCCCAGAATATCCTTCAGGCGCTGCGGGTCCTGAAGACCCGGCACCTGCACCAGCACGCGATCATCGCCCTGACGCTGAACAATCGGCTCCGTTGTGCCCAGTTCATTAACCCGACGCCCCACCACCTCGATGGACTGGTTCAGCGCTGTTGCGGTGCGATAGCGGATGCCCTCTTCCGTCATGGTGAAGCGAAGCAGGCCCGGCTCCGGCTCATCCATGGCCATTTCAGTTACGCTGCCGGTCCCAAACAGCCCGGAGGAAACCGGCGTGATCAGCGGCTTCAGTGCTTCCCTGGCGGCCGGCACATCATTTGCATCACGAATGCGCACCTGCACCACCTTGCCGGTGCCTGACAGGCCGGTATAGCCAATGCGCTCATCGCGAAGCTGTGTCCTGATCTCGTCACGTGCGCTTTCAAGCTGCGCCTTGATCAGATCATTCGTGTCGATCTTGAGCAGGATATGCGAGCCACCCTGCAGATCGAGGCCCAATGTCATCTGCTTCGTCGGAAACCAGTTCGGCAGCGATGAAATCAATGATTGCGGATAAATGTTGGGCAAGGACAACAGCACGCCCAGCAGGACGACGGCCCAGATAGAAAACGTCTTCCAGCGTGAGAAATACAGCATTTGCTAAAAACCTGTTGGCGTGCCTGAGGGTGGTGCAATCAAGGGCCTTTGACCCTCAATGTGGTTATTTATTGGCGTGGTTGTTTATTTGGCGTTCTGGTTTGCAACCGGCTCGCCCTTGACGCGAACGTCAGCCAGAGTGGAGCGAAGGGCAACGACTTTTACGCCACCAAGATCAACCTCAAGTTCATTGTCATCCAACACCTTGGTGACTTTTCCAACCAGACCGCCACCGGTAATGACCGTATCGCCGCGCCGGACGGCCGCCAGCATGGCGCTGCGCTTTTTCATCTGTGCACGCTGCGGACGGATGATCAGAAAATACATGACCACAAAGATGAGAACGAACGGCAATATGCTAACGAACATATCGGGAGTGCCGCCTGCAGCCTGTGCATATGCCGGGGTTACGAACATGAAAAAAACTCCTGAAACCTTGAGGGGACATTGCTACATGTCCATAAAAATCCGCCGGAATATAGTCTCTCAAGCAGCCATTGCAACCACACTGCAAGAGCAATCCCGCGCTTTTCGCTTCAATCTGCTCATGCTACAGCCACTATTTCCTCAATTGACGGATATGAAGAAGCAATAATCCTCATGACCAATATCAGCATTGATCTCCTCAACAACAAACTTGACCAGTTGATCGAGGTCATCAGCCGCCTTGCCCCTCAACCGGCCCCGGTCAGCGATCTGGATGCCGCCGATTGCTTTGTGTGGCAGGCAGAATCTTCTTTTTTAGAGCCGGTGCATGAGGTCAACCGCGTCGATATCAGCCTGATCAGGGGTGTCGAACATGTTCGCGATATTCTTGTCGATAATACAAAGCGTTTTGCCAGCGGCCTGCCTGCCAATAATGTGTTGTTGTGGGGAGCGCGCGGCATGGGAAAATCCTCGCTGGTCAAGGCAGCACATGCCTCGATCAACGAATCGAGGACGACAGACAAACCTTTGAAGCTGATTGAAATTCACCGGGAGGATATCAACACGCTGCCGCGTCTGATGGCCATTTTAAAAACCGCCCCATATAATTTCATTCTGTTTTGCGACGATCTGTCATTCGATCATGACGATACATCCTACAAATCATTGAAGGCAGCGCTTGAGGGCGGTGTAGAGGGCCGTCCGCAGAATGTGATTTTTTATGCCACCTCGAATCGTCGCCATCTTCTGCCCCGCGACATGATCGACAATGAAAGCTCCACCGCCATCAACCCGTCCGAGGCCATTGAGGAAAAAGTCTCCCTGTCAGACCGTTTTGGCCTGTGGCTTGGTTTCCACAAATGTTCGCAGGAAGAATATCTGGATATGGTGGATGGCTATGCCCGCCATTATGCGCTGGAAATTGACGAAGAAAACCTGCACGCGCAGGCGCTGGAATGGGCAACCACGCGCGGTAGCCGTTCTGGCCGGGTTGCCTGGCAGTTTATTCAGGATCTGGCCGGCCGTCTGGGCCAGTCATTACACTCCTGACGGCAAAATGCTTAAAAAGAAAAAACCCGCCCTTTAGAGCATTTTGCAGTCAGATGGAATCATCTGACGTCGCACAAATGCGGCTAAAACAAGATATTAGAGCATTTCGTCCGTTTCCAAAGAAACAAGAAATGCTCTAATAGAGCGGGTTTTTGTTTTGAAAGACGGGCCGGACTGGAGGGCAGACGTCCCGCAATCAGGCGTTTTCAGTCATTCCAGATAGCTGGATGGATCAACCGGCGCCGAATTCTTGCGAACTTCAAAATGCAGCTTTGGCGCCTTGGCGTTACCACTCATGCCTGACAAGGCAATCTGGTCACCGCGGCGAACGGTCTGACCGCGTTTGACACTCAACTCACTGGCATTGCCATAAACGGTTACCAGCCCGTTTTCATGACGCACCAGAACGGTATTGCCGAATTCCTTGAGACCATCGCCCGCATAGATGACGACACCATTTTCCGCGGCCTTGACCGAGGTGCCTTTCGGAACCGAAATATCAATACCGTCACCGCCCTGCCCGAAGCTGGAAATAACCCGGCCCTTCACCGGCCAGCGCATCTTGCCAATGCCCGTGGCATTGGGGGCAGCAGCACCATCATCATCAACCAGCACAGCCGTTTTTTCAGCCTGCCTGGGTGGCGTATAGGTAGCCGGTGCCTGGCTTGTCGCCTGCTTTGCAGCAGGTGCTGGCAAAGAGGCCGTTTTGACCGGATCAACCTTGGCTGGCTGCGGCTGCTGGACCGCAGCAATGGCTGTGGCTGCTGCCGGAGCGCTTGTTACGCCCGGAATAGTCAGTTTCTGGCCGATGCGGATATTGCCATCAGCCAAACCATTGGCCTGCTGCAAGGCGGCAACGCTTACACCACTCTTGCGCGAGATCGCAGACAAGGTATCGCCCTGTTGAACCAGATAACCGCCACTGGCGACCGTTGTTGCGGCTGTCTTGACCGGCTCGGCCAGACGTTTGGTTTCCTCACCCGCAGCCTGGAATGGTTTGTTTGATGGCGCATGAGCAGGCTGCTCCTGGCGTATGGCTGGCGCTGTATGGGTCGTAACAGGCGCAGAAGCCGTCTGAACAGGCGCTGGCTGCACTTGTGCTGCCGAGGGCTGTGAGGGCGGCGGCAGCGAGGAGCGATCAACCGACCCTGATCCATATCCGCCATTGTTATAAACCGGCTGTTGCTGGGCAACAGGCCCCGGATAGGCTTGAGGGGCCTGCCCGTAATTGCCGACATTGGCCTGGGGAGTGGTAGATGCCGTGGTGATCCCATCCACGGCATCTGTAAAGCGCATGGCGCCGGAGCTGCACCCTGCCGCTGTAGCAGCGACCATAAGCATGGCGCAGCCCCGCGCCAGATTGCGTACTCTGGAGCATTTCTTGTTTCCACGGAAACGGGAAAAATGCTCCAGGTTCTTGTTTGGTTGCATTGTTGCGACGTCAGATGAAACCATCTGACTGCAAAATGCTTTAGCTTTCAAAACGCTGAATTGCATGACATTACCCGCGCTGACCCGGAAAGAAACTGGATACGATTAAAGCGCGTTAATGTTACCGGTCGGTTAAATTACAAAAATCGACCCTGATTTCCTTGCAAGCAGATCACAAGACCGCAGCCATCCCGGACAGCATGGGTTGCAGGCGGATGACGCCAATATCCTCGCGCTCAAAGCGGCTGCCGACCTTTGTCAGCTTTACCACCGCCTGCTCACCCTCTTCAGGGCCGATAGGGGCAATGGCTACACCACCACTGGAAAGTTGTTCGAGAAGAAAACGCGGAATTGATTCGAATGCCGCCCATGCCACGATCCGGTCGAACGGCCCTTCCCCCGGCAGACCGCCAGAACCATCGGCATGGCGCACAATGATGTTTTCAATGCCCAGAGCCTCAAAACGCTGACGCGCCTGTTCTGCAAGGGTTTTGTAGCGTTCAATTGTCACCACCCGTGCTGCAAGGCGCGACATGACCGCAGCCGAATAGCCCGAGCCGGTTCCGATTTCCATGATCCGCATGGCAGGCTCCAGCGCCAGCGCGGCAATGATGGCGGCCTGAATATCGGCTCCTTCAATTGCTTCGCCGCATTCGATAGGCACCATGCGCTCTGACCACGCAACCCCACCATGGGGCGGACTGAGAAAGCCGCGGCGCGGTGTGGCTTCGATCGCGGCAATCAGCGCCTTGGGAACCATTCCCTTGCCACGCAACCGCAAAAGGAAAGCGGCAAACCCCTCGCGATCCTCCTCCATCACGCAAGAACCTTGGCCAGTTGGTCGCGAACCTCATGGGCCGTGAAATCGAGCTTTAACGGTGTGACTGAGACAAAATCATTTTCAATTGCATGAATGTCGGTTCCGGCCTTGCCATTGCTTTCATTGCGGCCAAACCGCATCCAGTAATAGGGCAGACCGCGCCCGTCGCGGCGCTCATCAATCCACAGCCGATGCACGACCTTGCCCTGTGCCGTCACTTGCGTGCCTTTCACGTCTTGCGCTGCGCAAGCGGGGAAATTGATATTGATCAGCACGCCTTCCTGCTGCGGCATGGCCAGAATTTTCTGCAAAAGTGCGGGGGCAAGCGCCTCTGCCGTCTCATAAGGCACAGCGCGATCATCACCCTCGCGCTTGTAGGTCTGGCTAAGCGCAATGGAGCGAATGCCAAGCAGCGTGCCTTCCATGGCTCCGGCCACGGTGCCTGAATACGTCACGTCATCGGCGATATTGGAACCGGAATTGATGCCCGAAAGTACCAGATCCGGCAGGTCCGGCAACACTTTGCGCACCCCCATGATTACGCAATCGGTTGGTGTGCCGCGCACGGCAAAGCGCTTTTCGCTCACCTTTCGCAGACGTAAAGGTTCTGAAATTGACAGGGAATGGGCATAGCCCGACTGATCGGTTTCAGGCGCCACCACCCACACATCGTCTGATAATGTGTGGGCAATCCGCACAAGCGATTCGAGGCCTTCGGCATGAATGCCGTCATCATTGGTAATCAGAATACGCATTTATTTTAGCTCAATCTTTTCAAGGCCCCCCATATAGGGGCGCAAAACATCTGGAACTGTAATGGAACCATCCTCATTCTGGTAGTTTTCCATCACGCCGATCAACGCCCGGCCAACCGCCACGCCAGAACCGTTGAGTGTATGGACAAACAGATTGCCGCGTCCATCCTTGTCCTTGTAGCGGGCATTCATGCGCCGCGCCTGAAAATCACCACAGACCGAGCAGGACGAAATCTCCCGATAGGTCTTTTGACCGGGCAGCCACACTTCAATGTCATGGGTGCGGCGCGCACCAAATCCCATATCGCCGCTGCACAAGACCACGGTGCGGAATGGCAGACCCAGCCGCTTCAGCACCTCTTCGGCACAGGCAGTCATACGCTCATGCTCTTTTATGGAACTGTCGGCATCGGTAATCGACACCATCTCGACCTTGTAGAACTGATGCTGCCGCAACATGCCGCGCGTATCACGCCCTGCCGATCCGGCCTCCGAACGGAAGCAGGGGGTGAGCGCCGTAAAGCGCAGCGGCAGTTTTTCATGGGCGGTGATTTCCTCACGCACCAGATTGGTCAGCGGCACTTCTGAAGTGGGAATAAGACCGAGACGGTTGTCGCCATGCGGCACAAAAAACAGATCTTCCTCAAATTTCGGCAAATTGCCGGTGCCATACAAGGCATCATCGCGCACCAGCAGCGGCACCTGTACTTCCGTATAGCCATGTTCGGTTGTGTGCAGATCCAGCATGAACTGGCCAAGCGCCCGCTCCAGCCGGGCAAGCTGGCCTTTCAACACCGTAAAGCGCGAGCCGGAAAGACGGGCCGCACGCTCAAAATCCATCAGGCCAAGGCTTTCACCAATCTCAAAATGCTCACGCACCCAGTCAGGTGATGGCACAACCTTGCCCACTTTACGCAATTCGACATTATCGTTTTCATCCTTCCCAAACGGCACAGTGTCGAGCGGAAGATTAGGGATGACTGCCAGCGCATCATGAAGCGCACGGTCAAGCAGACGCTCTTGCGCTTCGCCATCCTGAATAAAGGATTTGATATCGCCAACTTCCGCCTTCAGCCTTTCAGCCAGTTCCATGTCCTTTGCGGCCATGGCCTTGCCGATTTCTTTTGAGGCGGCATTGCGGCGCTCCTGCGCCTGCTGAAGTTTCAGCACATGAACACGGCGCGCCTCATCGCTGGCGATAATCGCCTCTACGGTAGAGCGCGCCTCATCTTGCGACCATGAGCGCTTTTCAAGCGCCTCAACAAGAAGGTCGGGGTTGTCGCGAATCCACTTGATGTCCAGCATGGCAGGTCTGTTTCCTCATAAAGCCTGTTGGGCCTAAACCGCACATGAAAAGGTTTCAAGTCCGGGCCGCATGGATGCGCCAAAAATTTCCAGTCACGCGATTACGACAAAAATACTTTTTCAAACCCATAAAGCGCAACACCGGCAATGCCGCCGACAATCATGCCGTTGAAACGTATATATTGCAGGTCCTTGCCGATATTGATTTCAATCAGCCATGTTAACTGGGTCAGATCCCAGCGCTTGACCTGATCGGCGATAAAGGCAGACACACCACTTTTCTGGCTTTCCACAAAACCGGAAAGCGCCACCACAAAACCGGCATTCATATCTGCCCTAACCTTTGGATCACGCGCCAGATGCTGGCCGATGGCAACAAACATGCCGGTCAGATGCGCCTGAATTGCCGTATTTCTGCCCTTGCCCCCCTCTTCGATAAAGGCGCGCAGGCTGTTCCACATCAGATCGATGATCCCGCGCATTTCAGGCCGCATCAGCAAATCATGTTTCAGCTTTTCGGCACGGCGCGCATAATCTTCCGAGGTTTTCAATTCTTCAATGAAACCCTGCACAAAACGGTCGAACTCCTCACGCAGCGGGTGGTCGGGATCCTCATTGACATCTTTCAGCAAGGAGGCGGCGGAAGCTGTAATTTTGTTCAAAAGATAGGCATCGGCGCGGAACATGTTGAAAATGCTGGGAAGTTCCTCATGTATCTTATCGCGCATGGCGACAAGGGTCTTTTCATCAGAAAGCAGGCCGGAAAGCGCACGCACAATCTCATCAAACAGTTTTTGATGCCCCCGATCATGCGTAAAGGTGGATAAAAGCTCGGCGGCAAGGGGCGCTGCGGGCAATTTTTCAAGTTCGGCCCGCACATGTTCGCCAATAAAATTGCGCAAGCCCGATTGCTCGATGGCTGTCAGCATTCGCGGCATCAGGCGCTCGACGAATCGCGACAGACCGGCAGCACGCTTCTCATCTGCCAGCCAGTCGGCAACTTGTGCAGAAAAATCGGCCTGCCGCAATTTTTCACGCACCGGGCCGGGCGCCAGAAAATTCACCTCGATGAAATGGCCCAGATTATCTGCAATGCGGGTTTGATTGGCCGGAATAATAGCCGTATGCGGGATCGGCAGGCCAAGCGGACGCCGAAACAGCGCCACCACCGCATACCAGTCCGCCAGCCCGCCAATGGTTGCAGCTTCGGCAAATGCGGCCACCACACCCATGACCGGATAGGTTTTTTCCAAAATTCTGGCGATGGCAAACAAGGCAACACAACACACCAAGGCGGCAGCGGCCATAAACTTCACCCGCCGCAGTGCTGCAATTTTTGCCTGGTCTTCAAGCGTTCGATTATCGTGCCCGGCGGTCGCTGTTAATTTTGCCATTCACAATCAGCCTGTTTGATTCGCACCATATTATCGACAATGTGACTTTGCGCAGTCATTGCATTTAACTGTCGTGGTGCTGGCAAGTTGCCCCATGTTTCTATAGGTGTTTGCACAATACGCACGTTCCAGGAGCGACCATGCCTGCCAGAACCCCCGCCAAAACAATTGACCATGCCTTTACGGCACGCACCATGCATGGCGCAGCCTCTGATCCGACCTATGCCGGAGCCCTTTCTTTCATGCGCCGCCGCTACACCAAAAATGTGGCAGGCGCGGACGCCATTGTCTGGGGCGTTCCCTTTGATGCGGCCGTCACCAACCGGCCCGGTGCGCGCTTTGGGCCACAGGCCATTCGCCGCGCCTCGGCCATTTTGGACAATGATCCGCAATATCCGTTTTCGCGTGATCTGTTTGAAAACCTTGCCGTTGTCGATTATGGCGACTGTCTGCTCGATAGCGGCAATCACAACAAGACACCGGCAATAATTGAGCGAGAAGCGGCAAAGCTCCTCAAATCCGGGGCTTTTTTACTGACGCTTGGTGGCGATCATTTTATCACATGGCCGCTGCTTAAAGCCCATGCGGCCATTCACGGCCCGCTGGCGCTGGTGCAGTTTGACGCTCATCAGGACACATGGCCTGATGATGGCAGGCGCATTGACCATGGCTCCTTTGTCGGCCGTGCCGTCAAGCAAGGCATTATTGACCCTGACCATTCAATTCAGATCGGCATCCGCACCCACGCTCCTGATACTTTCGGCATCAAAATCTTACATGGTCATGAGGTGGAAGAAATGCGCGCTGCCGACATTGCCGGGGCGATTGTCGAGCGCACCGGTGGCTGTAAAACCTATCTTACTTTCGATATAGATTGCCTTGATCCTGCCTTTGCTCCGGGAACCGGAACGCCAGTGGCCGGTGGCCCCTCTTCAGCGCGGATGCTTTCGGTGCTGCGTCAACTTGGTCAGGTCAATATTGTCGGAGCCGACATTGTAGAGGTTGCACCAGCCTATGACCATGCCGATATTACAGCTATAGCCGCTTCAATGATCGCCATGAACTATCTTGGCCTTCTGGCCGAGCGCAAAGCCAGAGCAGACAAGCAGCATCCATAACAACCACTATGGGCCAGGCTTTTTAAGTTTAGCCCCACATGCAGGCAGACAATTGGAATGAAACCGAAAATCTTCATTGATGGCGAACATGGCACGACCGGGCTCCAGATCCGCACGCTGCTGGCCGAGCGCAGCGATCTGGACATTATTTCGGTGCCGGTTGAACGCCGCAAGGAAACCGAAGCGCGGGCCGAATATCTCAATGCCGCCGACATCGCCATTTTATGCCTGCCCGACGATGCCGCTCGCGAAAGTGTGTCGCTGATTGACAATGACACAACGCGCGTCATCGACGCTTCGACTGCGCATCGCATTGCCGATGGCTGGGACTATGGCTTTGCTGAAATGGACAAGGGCCAGTCAGGGCGTATTGCTGCCGCCAAACGGGTTGCCAACCCCGGCTGCTGGCCGCAGGGGCCGATTGCCACGCTGCGGCCGCTGATTGATGCGGGCCTGCTGCCAGCCGATTTTCCGGTGACGATCAATGGCATTACCGGCTATTCCGGCGGCGGGCGCACCATGATCGAGGATTATGAGGCGCAAGGCAAAAACGCCTGCGAGTTTTTGCCTTACGGGCTTTCACTCCAGCACAAGCACATCCCTGAGATCAGAACCTATGGACGGCTTGCCCGCGACCCGATGCTGCAACCGGCCATCGGCAATTTTGCACAGGGCATGATCACCATTGTGCCGCTGCAACTGGGCACACTGGATCATGTTCCAAGCGGCGCACAGCTTCATGCAGCCCTTGCCGACCATTATGCAGCCATTGCCGGTTCCGTGGTTGAGGTTGCGCCTTATGAGCAGGTCGAGCGCGTGCCTGACATTGATCCTGAGCGCTATAATGGCACCAACCGCATGAAGCTTCATGTCTTTGCCAATGACAAGCGGGCACAGGCTTTGCTGATTGCCGTCTATGACAATCTCGGCAAGGGGGCCTCAGGGGCAGCCGTGCAAAATCTGGGCCTGATGATCGGCAAGGGTTTTTAACCACAGGCTGAATTTTCTTTTGCTTTTTCAAACAATCAGGACGCGGCTGTCATTTAGAGCGCCGTGCGTCCAATCGGACGCACAAAGGACGCTCTAACACTTTGAATAAGCATCGGAATAATCCGAAAACCGATTCCACTTTTCGGTCCGATGCTCTAGCCGCGCCCTGAAACTTTTATGCAAGCACTCTTGCCTCGCCCGGCAGCGGGTAGGCACCCTTGGTTCCACGCCAATGCGCGGCTGCAAAACCCAGCACCACCAGCGCAAAGCCCTGATGGGTCAGCCCCAGATGAAGCGGCACCTGCATGACCAGCGTGGCAATGCCGATCACCGCCTGGACCAGCACCAGAATGAACAGGAATACGGCGCGGCGCGCATGGGTTGTACCCGGAAATTTTCGGCCCGTTGAAATCATGTGCAATGCGGCCACAACAAACAGCGTATAGGCGCCGATGCGATGGATAAATTGCACTGTTTTGGGGCTTTCAAAGAAATTGCGCCATAGCGGCTCGATCACAAACAGATCGCCGGGTATGATGCGCCCATCCATCAGCGGCCATGTCGTGTAGCTCAAGCCCGCATGCAGCCCCGCAACAAGCCCGCCAAGATAAATCTGGATCATCGTCAGCAGCACCAGAATGCCAGCCATGCGCTGCGTGGCGCGATCTGCCTCTGCTTGTGAGTGGGGCGCCAATCCGCGCGCAACAACCATGGTGGCCATGAAAATCAGTGCCGCAAGGGTCAGATGCGTTGCCAGCCGGTACTGGCTGACATTGACACGCTCACTCAAGCCCGAAACCACCATCCACCAGCCAATAGCCCCTTGCAAACCGCCAAGCGCCAGAATGCCGATCAGTTTGGGCATCAACCCTGTTTCGATCCGGCGCGTGGCCCAGAAGAAAACCAGCGGAATGGCAAAGACAAAGCCGACGCCACGCGCCAGAAGGCGATGGCCCCATTCCCACCAGAAAATGAACTGGAATTGCGACAGGCTCATGCCGTGATTGAGTTGTTCATATTGCGGAATTTGCTGATATTTCAGGAATTCCTCCTGCCACTCAAGCGCATTGAGCGGTGGGATGATGCCATGGATCGGCTTCCATTCGGTGATCGACAGGCCAGAGCCGGTCATGCGTGTAGCCCCACCGACAAGGATGAGCGCAAATAAAACAATCAAAATACAATAGAGCCAGTAACGCACCTGCGCCCGGTTTCTCAAAAGACGCTTCTTGTCAGGCAAAGATGATGCGTAATCAGTGGCAGCCATTGCATTCTCCAGCAACAAAGCGTCGGATAGAGCATTTTGTGAGTACAGATGGCATCATCTGGCTTCGAACAAATGCGGCTAAAACAAGAGCTTAGAGCATTTTATCTGTTTTTCGTGAAAACAGGAAATGCTCTAGGTGGACCATGGACACTGTACTGGCAAGAGCGCATGGCGCGGCACGCCGTCGCGCCGGTCAGGCTTGCGCCCACCGCGCTCAGGCCCTATTCGGGAACAGAAAAGGGATAAAACATGCCGGTGCGTCTTAAAAAACTGATCGGAACGATCCTGCTGGTGCTGCTTGTCGTGGTCTATTCCATTCTGGCCACGCTGATTGCTGTCGCCCAGCTTTCGCAATCCGGCCCGATCACCCAATTGCTGTTTTTCCTGATTGGCGGGCTGATCTGGATTTTGCCCGCCATGCTGATCATCAAATGGATGGTCGGTGAACCAAAGAAGAATAGCTAACTCGCAGGCGAACGCACCGCTTCGGTTGCTGCGATTGCCTGTTGCAGGCGCTCGTCACGCCGATAGATATCGCCAAAATACTCTATTGTGCCCGCCATATCCGGCCAGGCGGTGAAATAGGCCACATAGACCGGAACCCGGCGCGTCACTTTTTCGGTGGAATGGCCTTTCGCGATTTTGTCCGCCACATGATCAATACTGGTGCCCAGCACGGCTGCCGCCATGCCGCGCGGGTCCTGCAAACGCACACAGCCATGGCTTAAAGCCCGCACATCACGCTGGAAATAGGCTTTTTGCGGCGTGTCATGCATGTAAATGGCATGTTTATTCGGAAACAGGATTTTTAATTCGCCCAGCGCATTGGCCTCGCTCGGCGTCTGACGCACATTAAACGGCACCCTGCCGCTATATTGCGCCCAGTTGATCGAGGAGGACGCAATGCGCTTGCCTTTGGAATCGGTCACTTCATATCCGGCCCGGTCGAGATAACCCGGATCCTTATGCAGCCTTGGCAGCATTTCATTGACAATGATGGATTGCGGCACGCCCCAGTAAGGGTTGTAGTCCACCTGCTTGATCTCGTCATAAAAGAAACTGGTCTGATTGCTGACACTGCCAATGACGGTGCGTGTTTTCAGTTTTTCCTCACCGCCTTCAATATAGCTTGCGGTAAAAGCCGGTTGGTTGATGAAAACACGAGGACTGCCAAGGTCAGACGGCAACCAGCGGAGCTGCTCCATGGCAATGCGCAGTTTTTCCAATCTGGCGGCCTTCGTTTCACCAGCCAATACAGCAATTGTGCGCGGCCCAATCACACCATCGGGGTTGAGACCGGATTTTTCCTGCACATCTTTAATAAGAGGCACCAGATCAGGCTCATAGATCTCGCTTTGCGAAAGGCGCAGCAAGACCTCGCCATGGCTCGTGCGTAGCGCATCATCAAGATCGCGCTGAATAAGCGTCAGCAATTTTGGCAGTTCGGGGCTGGATTGCCCCGGCTTCAACAGCAATTTGGGGTCTATGACAATATCGTTTTCAGCCTGCGTCTCCAGAGCGCCAAGCTCAGCGCGCAAAGCCTCATATTCTGCATTTTGCGGATGGCGCGATTCCAGATAGGCGCTGACCTGTCCGGTATGTGCCAGAATATCCAGTACGCCGGTCAGGTTGATCGGCTTTTTTGGAAAATCATAATAGGCAGAAATTTTATTCGGGCGGATACGGCCCTGCCGTGCATCGCGCACATAACGCAGCACCCGTGCCGATAAAGCCATTTCAAAACGGATCAGATCATCAACTGTTGCACCCTGCCCTGTATCCGGTCTTTCCACCAGATAATCGGCAGGCAAAAATCCATGGCTGGAGGCTTGCGCCAATACAGCCATGGCCTGCCCGGCCTTGGCAGCTACAGCACCGTTCTCAACCCAGATGAATTCAGGACGGGCCAGATAATATTTTATCAGCGCTTCCGCAATTTCCGGCTCGGCCAGAAGCTGAAAACTGTCCAGCCCGGCCAGCGATTTTTGAAAAGCACCCTGCTGTTCTAGCGCTGTAAAGGCAGCATTTTGCGGCTGCGCCATCAGGCTTGTAAAATCAACGCGCGTAAGACTGTCCGGCTTGTAGGTGTTATAGCTGGGTGCTGAAATCTTCTTGATTGGAGCCGCCACTTTTGGCTTGGGCGGTGGTGGAAACTCGCCCCGAGGCGCAAAATTTTTCCTGGTTGAGCCACCAAACAATATGTCCATAAGATTTTGGGCGCTTGCTGGCTGAGCGCTCAACGCAAGCCCGCCTGCCAGAAAGAAAACGGATGTTAACTGCGCGGCATTTTTCAATGATGTCATCTTCTGTCCCGGCTTTTCCCCTGCTGCGCCAATTCATCCAGATAGGCTTGCCAGAGCGTTTCCTTTTCCGCCCCAAGCTGACGTAAATAAACCCAGGTAAAAATTCCGGTATCATGAAAATCGTCAAAGGCAATGCGCACCGCGTAATTGCCGACCGGGTCGATCTTCATGATGGTCACGTCACGCTTGCCCGGCACGGTTATGCGTTGCTCGGCTGAATGCCCCTGCACTTCAGCCGAGGGTGAGAGCACACGCAGCATTTCTGCCGTCAGATCAATCGGCGCCTGACCGGGAAAAGTGACAGTCAACAGCTTGCGATCTTTTGAAACGCGCAATTCGCTGGGCGATGTCATGGCGTCATCCTGTCATTTACGTCCATCATGATCATACAGCATATGCGGCGCGCGTGGGATAGCCATGCCGCACAAGAGCGGCAATTCGTCTTGAACAAGGGCACGCTTCACATCACATAATGATATAGAGTGCGTATAAGTTTAAAAAGCCGGACTGTTCGGCGAATAGGGAATTCGCAATGGATATGATCGACCCCTTCGGTCGCGCCATCACTTATTTACGGGTTTCGGTAACCGATCGATGCGACTTTCGTTGTGTTTACTGCATGGCGGAAAACATGACCTTTCTACCCAGAAAAGACCTGCTTTCGCTGGAGGAGCTGGATCGCCTCTGCACCGCCTTCATCAACAAGGGTGTGCGCAAATTACGCCTTACAGGTGGCGAGCCGCTGGTTCGCAAAAACATCATGCATCTGGTGCATGAACTGTCGCGTCATCTGAAAAGCGGTGCGCTGGAAGAACTGACGCTGACCACCAATGGCTCGCAGCTTCAGCGTTTTGCTCAGGAACTGGCTGATGCTGGCGTGCGCCGTATCAATGTCTCGCTTGATACGCTTGATCCTGAAAAGTTCCATGCCATCACGCGCTGGGGCCATCTCGACAAGGTTTTAGCCGGTATTGATGCAGCTTTGACTGCCGGTCTTAAAATCAAGATCAATGCGGTGGCGCTGCGCGGCTTCAATGATCAGGAAATTCCCGACATGCTGCGCTGGGCGCATGGGCAAGGCATGGACATGACGGTGATCGAGACCATGCCTATGGGCGAGATCGACACAGACCGCACCGACCAATATCTGCCGCTTTCCCTGTTGCGCTCGCAGCTTGAGCGGCAATTTACGCTGACCGACATTCCTTATAAGACCGGCGGCCCTGCCCGCTATGTCGAAATAGCGGAAACCGGCGGGCGTCTGGGTTTTATCACGCCGATGACCCATAATTTCTGCGAAAGCTGCAATCGCGTGCGCCTGACCTGCACCGGAACGCTTTATATGTGTCTGGGGCAGGAAGATGCTGCCGACCTGCGCGCGCCTTTACGCGCCTCCGAAGGCGATGAATTGCTGTCAAAAGCCATTGATGAGGCTATCGCACGCAAGCCCAAGGGGCATGACTTTATCATCGACAGACTCACCAACCGTCCCTCCGTCTCGCGCCATATGAGTGTAACCGGCGGCTGATGTGATTTTTTGAATTTTTTGAATTTTTTATTTTTTAAAGAGCATATGAGAGAGGACATATGCACCATACCATTGCCGGGCTGATTGTCGCTGGCGGCCTGTCAAGCCGCATGGGCGGTGGTGACAAATCCTTGCTGGAACTGGACGAAAAGCCGATCCTCGATCACATCATCTCCCGCCTCCAGCCACAGGTCCACACGCTTGCCCTGAACGCCAATGGCAAGGCAAGCCGCTTTGCTGCCTATGGGCTGCCGATCCTGCCCGACACGTTGCCCGATTTTCCCGGCCCTCTGGCCGGGGTTCTGGCCGGGCTGGACTGGATGGAAACGCAAACGCGGCATCAGTTTCTGGCAACCGTCGCCAGCGACACGCCGTTCCTGCCGCATGATCTGGTTCACCGGCTTTTTGCTGCAAAAACTGACAATCCTCAGACCATCATCCTTGCCGGTTCCAATGGCCGTCAACATCCTGTTTTTGCCCTGTGGCCAGCAGGCTTGTCGGGTGAATTGCGAAATTATCTGCAAGCAGGTCACAGAAAAATGTTTGATTTCATTGCGGCAAAACCATTCATTACGGTCGAATTTGCTGCCCAAAACGGGCTTGATCCGTTCTTCAACATCAATACGCCTGCCGATCTGGCTGCCGCCCTGCCTTTCATCCGGGAAGATCGCGCATGAAAAATCAGCGAATCTTTGGCATTACCGGCTGGAAAAATTCAGGAAAAACAACCCTTGTCGAGCGCCTTGTCAAGGAACTGGTTGCCCGCAAATGGACGGTTTCAACCGTCAAACATGCCCATCATGATTTTGACATTGACCAGCAAGGCACGGACAGTTTTCGACATCGGCAGGCAGGAGCCGGCGAAGTCGCCATCGTATCGCCCCGGCGCTGGGCGCTGATGCACGAGTTGGCGGGCAAGCCCGAGCCTGCCCTTGACGAAATTCTCACCCATCTGGCGCCTTGCGACATTGTACTGGTCGAAGGTTACAAAAATGAGCCGCATCTCAAAATAGAGGTGCGCAGGCGTGAGGCGCGCGAGCATAGCCATCTTTCATTGCGTGATTCCCGTATCATTGCAGTGGCTTGCGATTATCCCCAACCGGATGAAACCTTGCCGGTATTTGATATTGATGACATCAAGGCCCTTGCCGATTTTATCGAGTTTTCAACAAAGCTGGGTAGTTAGCGCCTGAAAATGCGGTTTGCAGTTGCTTTTCAGGCAAAAACAATATGCGTTGAAGACATGATCTGATTCCGCAGACGCGAAACTGAAAAATTGCAATCTGCTTCAAGGTTCGGAAAAACAAGACGGAGTAGTGCAGAGCGTGTGGTCGCTGCTGAGTTGGGGATCTGAAGGCTGGCTGGATGAGATCGCCTATGGCATTTTCATTACTGTCAGTCTGGCTTTGGCCACGCTGCCAGCCGGTCTGCTTATCGGCTTCCTGATTGCCGTGGCAAAACAGTCGCAAGAGCGCTCCTTAAGGCTGGCTGCAGATATTTACACCACTATTTTTCGCGGTCTGCCGGAACTTCTGACACTGTTTCTGGTGTTTTACGGGGCCCAGATCGGCATTCAGCAGGCCATCCGGCTTTTCAGCCCCAACGCCACCGTTGAAGTCAACAGCTTCGTTTCAGGCATGATCGCGCTTGGTGTCGTGTTTTCTTCCTATGCCAGCGAAGTATTCCTGTCTGCCTTCAGGGCTATCCCTCAGGGCCAGTATGAGGGCGGTCACGCTATTGGCCTGTCCAGATTTCAAACCCTGCGACTTGTCGTGCTGCCCCAACTCATGCGCATAGCTTTACCCGGCCTTGCAAATCTATGGCTGATCCTGCTGAAGGATACGGCTCTGGTTTCCGCCATCGGCCTGACGGATATATTGCGCCAGGCCAGTGTTGCGGCCCGGGTCAGCAAGCAGGCTTTCCTGTTCTTCGGCTTTGCCACGCTCATCTATCTTGCGCTGGCGATTTTATCGTCAATCGGCATTGGCCTGATCGAACGCCGCCTGAATAAACAGGGGGCCTCACGATGAGTGCAGTCAAGGATATGCCACCTCCGCCGCTGCCACCACGCGGCTGGTCACGTGAACGCCTTATTGGCTATACGCTGATTTTCTTATGGATGCTGGCGCTTGGCGGCCTCGCCTCCTACATGGTTGGCGCATGGAACGCGGACATGTTCTGGAAATATGCGCCCAGTTATGTGTCAGGCGTATGGGTAACGATCAAGCTGGTGGTCATTTCGATCATCATCGGTGCGGTGATTTCAATTCCGGTTGCCTATGGCCGCATGTCCCAAAACCCGATCATTTCCTGGATTGCCTATATTTATGTGTATTTCTTTCGCGGCACACCACTGCTGGCGCAGGCATTCCTTGTCTATTACGGCTTTGGATCCTTTCGCCCGCAACTCGACGCCATTGGTTTGTGGAGTTTTTTCCGTGACGCCTTCAATTGCGCGCTGTTTGCATTTTCGCTGAACACTGCCGCCTATCAGGCTGAAATCCTGCGTGGCGCGATACAAGGCGTAGCAAAGGGCCAGTGGGAGGGGGCCGAATCTCTGGGGCTTTCCCGCCTGGTCACATTGCGCAAGATCATCCTCCCACAAGCCTTGATCATTGCTTTAAGACCTTACGGCAATGAATTGATTTTAATGATCAAAGGATCAGCCATCGTTGCCATTATAACAGTCTATGATCTGATGGGAATCACGCGCCTGACCTATTCGCGCACATTTGATTTTCAGGCTTATTTGTGGGCAGCCATCATCTATCTGATGATTGTGGAGGCAGCGCGCCACGCGATCGACTGGGTTGAAAGACGCATCACCCGCCATCTCAAACGCTGATTTGTTTTTTACAGCCTGATCCCGAAAAGTTGCAGACTTTTTGGACAAGATCATGCGTATGAATAAAAAACCAATCCCGAAAAGTTGCAGGTTTTTCGGACAAGATCATGCAGATTAAAGAGCCTGATCCCAAAAAGCTGCAGATTTTTTTAAAATTTTCCCAGCTTGAGCAATATTCTTGCATATAGGGATATCAATAGAGTAATCATTGCAAATCATGACCATTACATTGCAAGATTCTCGTAAAAGCAATCTGGATCGTATCGACCTTGCCATTCTCGATACGCTACAGAAAGACGGGCGCATTCCCAATGCGGCTTTGGCTGAAAAAGTTGGCCTGTCCCAATCGGCCTGTTCACGGCGGCTCGACAATCTGGAGCGCTCCGGCGCCATTCGCGGCTATCACGCAAGACTGTCCAACGCAGCCCTTGGCCACCACACAACCGTGATCGTCCATATTTCACTGTCAGGCCAGTTTGAAAAAACCTTGTCCGACTTCGAGGCGGCGATCAAGCGTTGCCCCAATGTCTTGTCCTGCCATCTCATGTCGGGTGAATATGATTATATATTGCGCATCGCGGCGCGTGATCTGGCCGATTATGAGCGCATTCACAAGGAATGGCTATCGGCCATGCCCCATGTGACCCGCATCAACTCTTCCTTTGCCTTGCGCGAAGTGGTGGACCGGACCGCACTTGGCATGAAGTCAGAAATGGCATGATTAAAGCCTGTCTCTCGAATTGGGAACCAGTTTCGAGATAAAGACATGCGTAAAAACAAAGAGATAGAAATCTATTCCTCAACAGCCAGGGAGACAGGCCGTCCAAGCACCTTGCCCAGTTGCGTCACGCGCGCCGCAGGTCGCTCTCCATACAAGGCGCTTAGATTTGCAGGCAAAACAAGGGCCAGTTCACCATCCTTGCCCCTGCCCCACTTTAATTGTGGAATGATGCCCGGCATGGCTGCAGACAACAGATAGACCACCCGCATCGTGCCCGCCAGAATACGTGCGCGTTCAAGATAGCGTTCACCAGCCAGCTTTTGAATGCCAGCGGCTGAATTGCTATACAGGCCTTCATGGCGAAACATGTTTGTCATCGCCATATAGGCGCGTCCGGGGTGATCCACGCTCAGAAGTGCTGCATGTGCGATGATATTAAGCGATTGTGTGCCCCGATATTCGGGATGTGCGCGCCAGCCTATATCGGCAAGCAGGCATGTGGCTCTGCGATAGCGGGCCTCTTCGGGTGTTTCTTCTATGCCAAATTCTTCAAAAGCGGTTCCGGTCCAGTCAGCCAGTTCCCGCGCATGGGTGAATGAGCGTGAGCGCAATTGCGCCAGTTCTGCACAGGCAGCCAGCAATGGATCGGCCTCCTGCTCGGATGGCAGTAAAAGCGAATGCAGATAGCCTTCACGCACCCCTGCGGCCGAAATCACAATGCGGGCCGGCTTCATGGCGGCGATGATTTCCTTTTGCACGATAGCCCCATAAGGCAAAAGCGCACGACGCGCCTTGGACACGCCCTCAATGCCCTTCATGCGCTCAATATCACCCTTTGCCACCTGTTTGAGAAAGGGCAGGATATTTTCCATTGGCGGCTCATAATGATGCATGACATCAAGCGGATAGCCGGTTTTTTCCATATACAGGCGAGCCAGATTGCGCCAGGTTCCGCCAACGGCATAAAAGACACGCCCCTGCCCGGCCTTGAGCATATGTGCCCTGGCCACTTCCCGCCGCGCAATTTTTACCGCCTCTTCCAGATCGTTTCCGGCCATATCCTGAAGACGCAAGCCACCAAGCGGCAGGGTGATGCCGTCGCCGATCTTTTCACCCTTTATATCAGTCAGTTCCAGACTACCGCCGCCCAGATCGCCGGAAATACCGTCTGGAGAACAAAAGCTGGAAATAATGCCAAGCGCCGAATAATGCGCTTCCTGCCTGCCGCTCAATACATGAATTTCGGTGCCCAGAACCTCTTCGGCACGGCGAATGAAATCGGGGCCGTTTTCGGCCTCACGCGCAGCAGCGGTTGCCACCACATGCATATGGACAGCGCCCGCCTGATTGGACAGCGCACGAAAGCGGCGAAATTCCGCCATGGCCCGTGTAACGGCCTCAGGATCGAGCCTGCCGGTTGAAACAATGCCGCGACCAAGGCCAGCCAGCATTTTTTCGTTGAACAAAACCGTGGGCGCGCGCGCCAGCCCCTCATAGACAACGATGCGAATCGAGTTGGAACCAATGTCGATGATGGAAACCGGACGCCTGTCCTGAAGCCGGCCTTGCGAGACAGCAATCATCAGCCTTGCGTCGGAACGCTTTTCTTGCGGCGCTGAAACCGGGCGATCTGCTTTGGCGCATGAGATTTCAAGGCATCGCCACGTCCCGAAAGGCTGGGATTGGTCATGAAATACTCCTGCGCATTGAACGGCTCCTCGCCTTCTTCAAGCACCACCCGGCGCGACGTTCCATCGACCAATACTTCAAAACTCTGCTGATTGTCCACCAGATTGCCCAGCATGATCTGATCCAGAATCTGCTCATGCACAGTCGAGTTGGTGATCGGCACCATGGTTTCAACCCGGCGGTCCAGATTGCGCGGCATCAGGTCCGCCGAACTGATATAGACAATTGCCTCATCAGAAGGCAGTCCATGGCCATTGCCGAAACAATAGACGCGGCTGTGTTCCAGAAAACGCCCGACAATGGATTTGACCCGGATATTTTCCGACAATCCCGGCACCTGAGGTCGCAAGCAGCAAATACCACGCACAATCAGATCAATTTCCACACCGGCCTGGCTTGCCTCATAAAGCGCATCAATAACAACGGGATCGACAAGCGAGTTCATCTTCATCCATATGCTGCCGACACCCCCTTCGCGCACATGGCGGACTTCATCTTCAATATGCGACAGGATGCGAGTGCGCAGCGTGAAAGGAGACATGGCAAGCTGCATTTCCTCAGCCGGTTCGGCATAGCCGGTGATGAAATTGAAAACCTGCAACACATCGCTGGCAATCTGCGGGTCTGTGGTGAAAAATGACAAATCCGTATAGATACGCGCCGTGATGGGGTGATAATTTCCGGTGCCCAGATGCACATAATTGCGCATTTTTCCTTCTTCGCGCCGCACCACCAGCGACATTTTGGCATGGGTTTTCAGTTCCAGAAAACCAAACACCACCTGAACACCGGCGCGCTCAAGATCACGCGCCCAGCGAATATTGGCTTCTTCATCAAAACGCGCCTTGAGTTCAACCAGCGCGGTAACAGATTTACCCGCTTCCGCCGCATCGATCAGCGCACGTACAATGGGGCTGTCATTTGATGTGCGATAAAGTGTTTGCTTGATTGCCACAACTTCAGGATCAAGGGCTGCCTGCCGCAGAAACTGTACCACCACATCAAAAGATTCATAAGGGTGGTGAACGACAATGTCTTTTTCCTGGATGGCTGCAAAACAATCGCCCCCATGCTCGCGAATACGCTCGGGAAAGCGAGGATTATAAGGGATAAATTTAAGATCATCACGCGCCAGGCCGACAATTTCGGAAATCTGGCTGAGCGCCAGCGGCCCGTTCATGACACTGACGCGATTTCTGGCGACACCCAGTTCACTGGTTACAAATTCGCGCAGGCTTTCCGGCATATGGCTGTCAAATTCAATGCGGATGACCGAACCGCGCCGACGGCGCTTGAGAGCCGTTTCAAACAGTTGTACCAGATCTTCGGATTCTTCCTCAACCTCGATGTCACTGTCACGAATAATCTGAAACGTGCCTGATCCTCTGACTTCATAGCCGGGAAACAGACGGCCGATATAAAGGCCCACCACATCTTCCAGCAACAAAAAGCGCACATGCTTTTTCCGATCCGGCAGGCGGATATAACGCTTGAGAGCCGGCGGCAGCCGCAAAAGCGCGCTCATATCTTGGCTCTGTCTTATCTGATGCAACTGAAGCGCAATGGAAAAGCCAAGATTGGGAATGAAGGGAAAGGGATGGGCCGGATCAATCGACAAAGGTGTCAGAACCGGAAACACCTGTTCGTGAAAATACTCATCCAGCCAGGCTTTTTCATCCCGGTCGAGATCTGACACCTTGACCGTTGCAACACCTTCTTTTTCAAGAAGCCTCATCAGTTCAGCCAGCACTTTCTGCTGGTCATTTTGCAATCGCTCAATCTCGCGCAAAACCTGCTCAAGCTGCTGTTCAGGCGTTCGACCATCCGGGCTTTTCAGTGCAATGCCCTGGCGCACCTGTCCGGCAAGCCCCGCCACGCGCACCATAAAGAACTCATCAAGATTGGCCGCTGAAATCGACAGAAAACGTACCCGTTCCAGAAGCGGATGCCGTTCATTACGCGCCTCTTCCAGCACACGCCGGTTAAATTGCAGCCAGGAGAATTCACGATTGACGAAGCGGTCCGGATTACCATTTTCATCCGGGGCAATTTCGGCAGTGGTAAACTGCGCCTGTTTCGGCTTCAATTCATTCATGTTTTCAGATTTCCCTCAAGGCTTTCAATATGCAAGCCTCACCATCAGTCAACCGTATATTATACAGCATCCTTTGGCAGAGTTTTACGACAGTTTCATTTCATATGCTTGCAAAGATTCCGCTTATGATCCAAATGCAGAGGACAGTTTGAAGGAGACACGCATGGCTGGCAGCCCCATTCCCCATTTCCATAATCAACAGGGCCACGCGGCAATCGAGATCGGTGTGAAGGAATTCAAATGCGTTGGTTCCAAACCGCCTTTCGATCATCCTCATATTTATCTGGATATGGGCGAGGATGATGAAAGGGTTTGTCCTTATTGCTCCACGCTCTATCGCTACAATGCAACGCTGGCTTTTTCTCAAACCATGCCTGAGGGATGCGCCTATGTTGAGAACGCAGCCTGAGCAGGCCATGTAAAGCAAACAATGGAGCCCGTAAGCACAAAACCCGTGCTGATTGCCGGGGCAGGGATCGCCGGTCTGACACTGGCCGTTGCCCTGGCACGGCAAGGCATTGCCAGCAAGATTTTTGAACAGGCTCCACAATTACATGCCTTTGGCGCCGGACTTCAGCTTTCACCCAATGCCACACATATTCTGGCAGAGCTTGGTGTTTTGCCGCATCTGCATGATCTGGCGCTGCAACCGGACTGCGTACAACTCAAGGATGCAAAGTCACTGCGCCTTCTGGCCCGTGTGCCACTGGGAAAATTTGCACAAACGCGCTGGAACGCGCCCTATCTTGTGGCCCACCGTGCAGATTTGCAGCAAGCATTGCTGACGCAGGCTGCCGCCTCCCCCTTGATCAAACTATCAACAGGAATGCGCCTTTCCAAAATTTCAACAGGTGCACATGACAGGATCAGCGCCTGCTTTAAAGAGGAAAACGGCGCAAGCCAAACCATTGAAAGCCATTTATTGATCGGCGCCGATGGTGTCTGGTCCCAAACCCGTCAAAATATCGCTGGTGGCGCCAGCAACCGGTTCAGCGGGCAGATTGCCTGGCGCACCACCATCAGCACCGAAAGCCCTGCCGGAAAAGCATTTTGTCAGATCGCAGATATAAATTGCGTAACCGCCTTTCTGCATGGCGACTTTCATCTGGTTGCCTATCCCTTGCGTGCCGGCAGGGAAATCAATCTGGTCGCCTTTACCCCCACGGGCAAAAATGCTGTTGCCGTGACCAGTCCCGTTGTCTTGCTCGACGCCTTTGCTCATGCCTCAAACCAGCTTGCAAGGCTTGCAGAACTGGTAGAGCATTGGACCCCATGGCCGCTTAATACGGTTGATTTTACGGCAAAGTGGAGTGCGCCGGGTCTGGTGCTGATTGGCGATGCCGCTCATGCTGTTACCCCCTTTGCCGCACAAGGTGCTGCCATGGCGATAGAAGACGCTGCCCTGCTTGCCCAGATGCTGGCTCAAAATCCTGCCACCATGCCAAATGCAATTGCCTCATGGGAAGAAAGCCGCAAGACGCGCCTTGCCAGGGTTGCAAGACGCGGAGCCTTGAACAAGCTGGCGTGGAACGCCACAGGGCCTGTAGCCCTTGCCCGCAATTTTATGCTGCGCGTCAAATCACCTGAAAGCCTGGCTGCCGATCTTGACTGGCTGTATGGCTGGCGCTTGCCGCAGGTTTAAGGTTTTTTGGCTTATGGCCAAAATGAAATCATTCGGCGTCGCATAAATGCAGCTAAACAAGAGTTTAGAGCATCTGAGATTCAACGCCGGCCAAAAAGCCGTTCAATATCGGTAAGTTTCAACTCGATATAGGTCGGTCGGCCGTGATTGCAGGTGCCTGAACCCGGCGTTTCCTCCATCTGGCGCAACAGCGCATTCATTTCTTCCGGCTTGAGACGCCGTCCCGAACGCACCGAGCCATGACAGGCCATGGTCGCGGCAATCTGGTGAAGTCGCTCAAGCAATGTCTGCGTCGTCTCATGGTCGGCAATCTCATCGGCCAGATCACGCACCAATTGCTGCACATCAACCTCGCCCAGCATGGAAGGGGTTTCACGCACGGCAACGGCACCCGGCCCGAAGCGCTCCAGCCGCAAGCCAAATTGCGCAAATGTTTCAGCGTGAGAGGCAAGGCGCTCGGCATCATCAAGCGGCAGATCGACAATTTCAGGCAGCAGCAATAATTGCGAGGCAACAGGGCGTGAATGAAGCGCTGCCTTCAGCTTCTCATAAACCAGCCTTTCATGAGCGGCATGCTGGTCTACAATGATGAGTGAATCCCCGGTCTGGGCAACAATATAGTTTTCATGGATTTGAGCCCGCACGACACCAAGCGCCAGTCCTTGCAGGGCTGCATCATCCTCTTGCATGATGCTGGCGCGCATATCGGCACTGCCTGATTGTGTGCCTGAAAACACCGCCTGCCCACTCTCGGCAAAACCCTGTGGCCCCATATCAAGCGGTCTGTGCGGGGAGCGATATGGATCAAAACCTGTCATATTTTCAGGGGAGGAAGCGGGGCGGAAAGCCGCCATCATGCCAGCCGCTCCGGTGGTGGCCGGTCGGATGCCCGCCTGCGCCAAGGCTTGCCGGATCGCCCCCACAATCAGACCGCGCACCAGACCGGGATCGCGAAAGCGCACATCCGACTTTGCCGGATGAACATTCACATCCACGGTTGCGGGGTCCACACTCAGGAAAAGCACGGTAACGGCATGGCGATCGCGTGGCAGCACATCTGCATAAGCCCCCCGAATGGCCCCGGAAAACAGCTTGTCACGCACCGGCCTGCCATTGACATAGGCATATTGCTGCAAGCTATTGGCCCTTGTGTAAGAGGGTATGGAAACATAACCCTCCAGTTTCACGCCATCGCGCATCGCATCAATAGCAATGGCGTTATCGGTAAATTCACGCCCCATCACCTGTGCTGTTCGCTCAAGTCGACCATCAGGCGTATTGTCTGTCGCAGGCAGGTCGAGCGTTGAGCGGTCAGCGCCTGAAAGGGTGAAGGCCACAGCCGGAAATGCCATGGCAATGCGGCGGATCATATCGCTGGAGGCCGAGCTTTCCGCCCGTTCGCTCTTCATGAATTTCAGCCGTGCGGGTGTGGCAAAAAACAGATCCCGCACCTCCACACTGGTACCGCGATTGGCAGGTGCGGGGCGCACCGGCATGACACGCCCCCCTTCGATTTCGATGAGCGCACCATTTTCACTGTCGTGTGCGCGTGAGCGGATCGACAGACGCGCCACCGACCCGATGGACGGCAACGCCTCACCGCGAAACCCCAGCGAGCGAATATCATGAATGTCATCTGTCAATTTGGAGGTGCAGTGGCGGCCCGTTGCCAAAGGCAGTTCGCTTTCACTCATGCCCTTGCCATCATCCGTCACGCGGATGAGATTAAGGCCGCCGCCCCCGGTCACGATCTCGATACGCTTTGCCCCGGCGTCCAGCGCATTTTCCACCAGTTCCTTCACCACCGATGCGGGGCGTTCAATCACCTCACCGGCGGCAATCTGGTTGATGATGGTCTCGCTTAATTGTCGAATGCTCATGGCTCATACTAACCAGATTCTGCCTTCAGAACAAAACAGATGAAAGCAAAACGTCCCCCTCAAGAGTAATGGGTCAAATAGAAGGCGCGGCCTGACGGAATCACAAAATTTCGCATAATTTAAAATTATGCGAAGCAGCAGGTTTTTCAGGCGTTACAGGATGATAAGATCGCGTTAGCATGATATCCGCGCAAGATACTAGAGCATTTTGCAGTCAGATGGAATCATCTGACGTCGCACAAATGCGGCTAAAACAAGAGCTTAGAATGTTTCATCATGTTTCTATGAAAACAAGAAACATTCCAAGGCTCGGGAGGAGAATATGGACACTGCGGAAATCACCGGCGAGAACACAGGCCCGGCGCCTCGTCGTGAACGGGGTGGACGCCATGCAAGGCGCGAATTGCGCATGCAAGGCCCACAGGAGGCCGGTCGCCCCTATATTACACGCGCCATTCCCCCCTATGACATCCTGTCGGAAGAAAATCTCATTCGCATCGAGGACACCGCCGATCGTATTCTGGCGGAAATCGGCATCGAGTTTCGCGATGATCCTGCAGCCCTTAATATGTGGAAAAAAGCTGGCGCAAAAGTCGATGGCGTTTTAGTGAAATTTGAACCTGGCCTGTTGCGCGAGATCTTGAAGACCGCACCGGCTGAATTTACCCAACATGCCCGCAATCCGGCCTGCTCAGTACAGATCGGCGGCAAGAACATCGTGTTTTCACCGGCCTATGGTTCGCCCTTCGTCATGGATCTGGACAAGGGCCGCCGCTATGGCACGATTGAGGATTTTCGCAATTTCATCAAGCTTGCCCAGTCCTCGCCCTGGCTGCACCATTCAGGCGGCACGATTTGTGAGCCGGTGGATGTGCCGGTCAACAAGCGTCATCTGGATATGGTCTATAGCCATATCAAATATTCCGATCGCGCCTTCATGGGGTCTGTGACCTCTGAAGACCGGGCCGAAGATTCCATCGAAATGGCGCGCATCCTTTTCGGCCGTGATTTTGTCGATAAGAACTGCGTCATTCTTGGCAATGTCAATGTCAATTCACCGCTGGTGTGGGACGGCACCATGACACTGGCCCTGCGCGCCTATGCGCGCGCCAATCAGGCAGCCGTCATTGTGCCCTTCATTCTGGGCGGGGCCATGGGGCCTGTCACCAATGCGGGGGCCATTGCCCAGGCCTTAGCCGAAACCATGGCGGGCTGCGCACTCACCCAGCTTGAGCGCCCCGGTGCTCCGGTCATCTTTGGCAACTTCCTGTCGTCCATGTCGCTGCGCTCCGGCTCGCCAACTTTTGGCACGCCTGAGCCTGCAATCGGCTCACTGGTAGTGGGCCAGCTTGCAAGGCGGCTCAACCTGCCCTTGCGCTGCTCCGGCAATTTTACCACCTCCAAACTGCCGGATGCGCACGCCATGAATGAAGGCACCATGTCGATGTTGGCAGCGGTGCAATGCGGGGCCAATTTCATCCTGCACTCAGCCGGTTTTCTCGACGGGCTTTTGTCCATGTCTTATGAAAAATTCATCATGGATGCTGATTTCTGCGGGGCCTTGCACACTTATCTCGATGGTGTGAAAATCGACGACAATCAGCTTGCTCTTGAGGCCTTCCGTGAGGTCGGCCCCGGCCATCACTTCTTTGGCTCAGCCCATACGCTGGCCAATTATGAAACAGCCTTCTGGGATTCCGACATTGCCGACAATGAGCCTTATGAAAAATGGGAAGCTGCGGGCTCGACAGATGCGGCGACACGCGCCAATCTTCGTTGGAAAAAAATGCTGAATGAATACGAGGCCCCGCCCCTTGATGAGGGCATTGACGAGGCGCTGCGCGATTTCATGACCCGCCGCAAGGAGGCGATGGAGGACGCATGGTATTGAAAACGCCTGACCAAATCAGCTTTGCATAAGGGACAGGATGATGACGGTAATCCCTCCTGAAATTAAGGGTCTTCATTAGTAGAATTTTCTCGGCAAGATGTCTGAGGAGAATTTGAATGAAGAA
>NZ_JBHSLL010000022.1:0-2363 GCF_042656785.1 Aquamicrobium segne | reverse complement strand
CCCGCACAGAAACTGAAAATGGCCATGTAAGTTCTACAAATGCACCCCGTGAAAAAAGGGGAGATTACCGCAGCGGTTGCGGCTGGACCGCATTTTCTGAACTGCTAAGCTCTGGTCGAACTGGCGAACGATGTGAAGACGTTGCGGCTGGACCGCATTTTCTGAACTGCTAAGCTGCAAACCATGACGATCGACGTCACCAATCAGTTGCGGCTGGACCGCATTTTCTGAACTGCTAAGCTGCATAGTCATGGTAGAGCTGCGGCACCGCCGTTGCGGCTGGACCGCATTTTCTGAACTGCTAAGCTTGTTCGCTGCCTATTCAGATCAACGCGCCCGTTGCGGCTGGACCGCATTTTCTGAACTGCTAAGCTGGCATCGCGATTAGATTTAAAGCGCCTGTTGTTGCGGCTGGACCGCATTTTCTGAACTGCTAAGCTGGCATTGATGCCATGGCAGTCGATGTGGCTGTTGCGGCTGGACCGCATTTTCTGAACTGCTAAGCTCATGAAGGGGTCTAGGATGGTCTTGGCTTGGTTGCGGCTGGACCGCATTTTCTGAACTGCTAAGCTGGTCGCCCGCCCAAGAATGAGACGTTGCGAGTTGCGGCTGGACCGCATTTTCTGAACTGCTAAGCTGCAGCAGTCAACACATAGCCGTTGCCGATAGTTGCGGCTGGACCGCATTTTCTGAACTGCTAAGCTATCCAACAACGACGACACGGCGCCGTTGCTGTTGCGGCTGGACCGCATTTTCTGAACTGCTAAGCTTCCCGAAAGGGGCTGTCCGAGCGAATGACTGTTGCGGCTGGACCGCATTTTCTGAACTGCTAAGCTCGTCAAACTTGGCTATCGCATTTGTCGCCAGTTGCGGCTGGACCGCATTTTCTGAACTGCTAAGCTCCCATAAGCCTTTCGGAACTTGGCGCGACTGTTGCGGCTGGACCGCATTTTCTGAACTGCTAAGCTCCACCCATTAAGGGCACGCGACGGTGGAGTGTTGCGGCTGGACCGCATTTTCTGAACTGCTAAGCTTGATGCTGGTACGCATGACGGTGGCCATCGGTTGCGGCTGGACCGCATTTTCTGAACTGCTAAGCTAAAACAATGCCAAGCTGCTGAGCCTGCTCAGTTGCGGCTGGACCGCATTTTCTGAACTGCTAAGCTGAAACAGTGTATGGTTGCATAACACCGGCTGTTGCGGCTGGACCGCATTTTCTGAACTGCTAAGCTTCCCGTTCAACTTGAACGTGGGCTCCAGCTGTTGCGGCTGGACCGCATTTTCTGAACTGCTAAGCTACGGCGATCAGCTTGTCCCTGATATGGACATGTTGCGGCTGGACCGCATTTTCTGAACTGCTAAGCTGAACCCTGAGCAAAAACCAATCGAGGTTGGGTTGCGGCTGGACCGCATTTTCTGAACTGCTAAGCTGACCGTCGCAGAAATGGACCAGTTCCTGCGGTTGCGGCTGGACCGCATTTTCTGAACTGCTAAGCTAGCGTCGTGATTTTCAATGATCACATTGCCGTTGCGGCTGGACCGCATTTTCTGAACTGCTAAGCTCACCACATTATCCATTGCTCGCGTCACGTGGTTGCGGCTGGACCGCATTTTCTGAACTGCTAAGCTCCCCGGCTACCAGTACCGGAAGCGGTCAGAGTTGCGGCTGGACCGCATTTTCTGAACTGCTAAGCTCGATTCGCAGCCTTGTCTGGGCCGCACTTCGTTGCGGCTGGACCGCATTTTCTGAACTGCTAAGCTGACCGCCCATATAACTCGCGGAACATGCCGGTTGCGGCTGGACCGCATTTTCTGAACTGCTAAGCTCAATCCTCAAGGCGGGTGTTGCGACCACGGGTTGCGGCTGGACCGCATTTTCTGAACTGCTAAGCTGCGACCATTCTTGACCACCTCGACTTTTTCGTTGCGGCTGGACCGCATTTTCTGAACTGCTAAGCTTCCTCATGGCATCTCTCCGTGCTTGGGACGGTTGCGGCTGGACCGCATTTTCTGAACTGCTAAGCTCCTCGTCTTGCGGATGTTCTCGCCGTAGTTGTTGCGGCTGGACCGCATTTTCTGAACTGCTAAGCTCAATCTGGCCCGGTGCAATATCGAGTTTGAGTTGCGGCTGGACCGCATTTTCTGAACTGCTAAGCTTCTATGACGTATGGCACGCCGTCCAGACCGGTTGCGGCTGGACCGCATTTTCTGAACTGCTAAGCTTTCCGATGGCAGGTATGTAAGGACCAGCGAGTTGCGGCTGGACCGCATTTTCTGAACTGCTAAGCTGGTGCGCACTAGGGTCGAGACTCAATCATGACCACCATATGCAGATAGCGGCCAAGTAGCATGTTGCTGCGAAG
>NZ_JBHSLL010000021.1:0-18689 GCF_042656785.1 Aquamicrobium segne | reverse complement strand
AAATTCTCCTCAGACATCTTGCCGAGAAAATTCTACTAATGAAGACCCTTAATTTCAGGGGGGATTACCATTGAGTCTCGACCCTAAAGCCTGTCTCTCAAACCGGGACCCGGTTTCGAGATAAAGACATAGGTAAAAACAAAGGGTTAAAGCGGGTTGCGTGAATCTGAAAGATTGCGACACGCTTCTGTGCAAAGTGGAAGGATCAGCCGGGAATCAGAACAGGGCAGAGATCACCCATTTTAAGGGCAGGTGCAAAGGGGGGCCGGACAATCAGCCCGCCAGCATTGGCCATGATGCGCAGCATGGAGGAATCTTGCATGCTGAAAGGTGTGGCGATCAACTGGCCGTCCTTGCGCTCTTCAAGCTGCGCGCGCACATAATCCTGCCGCGGGCCATTTTTGGGCATGTCTGCGCCTGAAATGGCGTTGCGGATGTGTTGTCCGAAAGGCCGTGCGCCAAGACGGGCCAGCAATGGTTTCAGGAAAACCTGCGAACATATGAAACTGGCAACCGGGTTTCCCGGCAGGCCAAGGCAACGGGTTTTGCCCATTTTGCCAAACAAGAGTGGTTTTCCGGGGCGAATGGCGATTTTCCAGAAATCAAGAATCATGCCCTCTGTGCTCAGAACCTCGCGAACAATGTCGTGATCGCCGACGGAGGCTCCGCCTGAAGTGACAAGCACATCAGCACCAGCTTCCATGGCTTGTTTGACCCGTGCTGATAAAGCATCCTTACGGTCCGGCGCAATGCCAAGGTCAAGCACGTCCGCACCGACCGAGCGGGCGCAAGCGGCAATCCCATAGGTGTTTGAAGAAATGATCTGGCCGGGGCCGGGAGTGCTTCCCGGTGGCAAAAGCTCGTCGCCTGTGGAAATAATGGCAACAAGAGGACGGCGCACGACAGCAAGGCGTGCATGATTGGCGGACGCCGCCAGTGACAGGGCGGCCGGGCCCAGAACGCAACCTTTTTCGATCAGCGGGTCGCCTTGCCTAAAATCAATGCCAGCGAGCCGGATATTCTGCCCTGTTGCGGTGGGTTCAAGCAATTCGATCACCCCGGGTGTGGGGATTTTGACATTTTCCTGAATAACAACAGTATCAGCGCCAGAGGGCAGGGGCGCGCCGGTAAAAATGCGCACACATTCATGTTCGCCTATTGAACCGGAAAATACACTGCCAGCCGCAACCTCGCCAATGAGCGAAAGCCGGGCTCCTGCAACAGCACAATCAACTCCACGTGTGGCATAGCCATCCATGGCCGAGCCATCAAAAGGAGGCTGGGTTCGCAATGCTGAAACCGGTTCTGCCAATACGCGGTCATAGGCCTGATCAAGGGGTATGGTTTCAGCGCCCAGAGGTAAAACATCTTCCAGGATGCGCTGGAGCGCTACTTCTACCGCCAGCAGTGCCATGTCAGTTCTCCGCTCGATAATCTCCGGATTTTCCGCCAGATTTGGACAGCACTTTTATATCCGAAATGACCATGCCACGATCCACGGCCTTGGCCATATCGTAAATGGTCAGACAGGTAACGGAGGCGGCTGTCAGGGCTTCCATTTCCACGCCGGTCTTGCCGCTGACCCGCACCATGGCACGAATTTTCAGGCCGGGCAGGCTGTGGTCAGGCTCAATATCAACCACAATTTTGGTTAAAAGCAGCGGGTGGCATAAAGGAATGAGATTATGGGTGTTTTTTGCTGCCATGATGCCGGCAATACGGGCGGTGCCTAAAACATCGCCTTTTTTGGCATTGCCCTCGATAATCATCGCAAGTGTCTCAGGGCGCATGTAAACAAACCCTTGCGCGATGGCTTCACGGGCTGTTTCCTGCTTGTCGCCGACATCGACCATATGCGCTTCACCGGACGTGCCGATATGGGTCAGGCCGGTTTTGGCTGGCAGTTTGTCTGTCACGGCGTCAAGCCTCCGCGGTATTTAATCCTAACAGGGTGCGGGTGGCGCTGGTTACATCATCCTGTTTCATCAGGCTTTCCCCGACAAGAAAGGTTTTGATGCCGCTGGCCGCCAGCCTGTTGCAATCGGCATGGGTAAAAATGCCGCTTTCACCCACCAGAATCCGGTCGGCAGGGACCATGGGGGCCAGTCTTTCCGACGTTTCAAGACTGGTCTCAAAACTGCGCAGATTGCGGTTGTTGATGCCGACAAGACGCGAAGAAAGGCGCAAGGCACGTTCCATTTCCGCCTCATCATGGACTTCCAGCAAGGCATCCATGCCAAGCGCAAAGGCCGTATCTTCAAGAGCACGCGCCATATCATCATCAATGCTGGCCATGATGATGAGAATGGCGTCTGCGCCCCAGGCGCGGGCCTCATACACCTGATAGGTGTCGAATAAAAAATCCTTGCGCAATACAGGCAATGAGGTGGCCGCGCGCGCCTGCGTCAAAAATTCAGGTGCGCCCTGAAATGAGGGAGCATCGGTCAACACCGAAAGGCAGGTAGCGCCACCTGCCTCATAGGCGCGGGCAAGGGTGGGCGGATCAAAATCGGGGCGGATTACGCCGCGCGAAGGGCTGGCCTTCTTGATCTCGGCAATAAGCCCGAACCGGTTGTTTTTTGTGCTGCTTTCCAGTGCGGTGAGAAAGCCGCGCGGCTTGCTTTGATCTGCCGCACACGCCTTGAGGTCTGCCAGTGAAACACGTGCTTTGGCAGCAGCAATTTCATCTCGCTTATAGGCTTCGATCCTTTTGAGAATATCAGACATGGCTAAGCGTTGGAAACCTCGATCAATTTCTCAAGAACCTCGATGGCGCGGCCGCTGGCGATGGTTTTGCGCGCCCTGGCGACGCCCTCGTCCAGTTCCTTGACAAGCCCGGCAACCACAAGCCCGGCCCCGGCATTCATCAGCACCGTATCGTGATAAGCCCCTTGCTCACCTGAAAGCACACCACGCAATGCTCTGGCATTGGTTTGAGCATCCCCGCCGCGCAAATCTTCAATCGTATAACGTCCCAACCCCAGCATTTCCGGGGTCAGGGTGAAATTGCGCATTTTTCCATCGACAAGTTCCGCCACCATCGTTTCGCCGGTGGTGGTGATTTCGTCATAGCCATCGCCATGCACCACCCATGCGTGAGTGGACCCAAGGGCTTTTAATGCTTCGGCTGCTGGTACCACCCATTCGGGCGCAAAGACACCGACAAGCTGGCGGTGGACACGGGCCGGATTGGTGAGCGGGCCAACCAGATTGAAGATGGTTCGTATTCCCAGTTCAACCCGTACCGGGCCGACATGCTTCATGGCCGGGTGGTGGGAAGGGGCAAACATGAAGCCGATACCGGCCTGTTTGATGCAGCGGGTGATGGCTTCAGGCGGCAGTTCGATATTGACGCCAAGGGCGGTTAAAACATCGGCTGTCCCGGTTAAGGAAGACAGGCTGCGATTGCCATGCTTGGCGACCGGAACGCCGCTGGCCGCCATGACAAAGGCCGATGCGGTGGAGATATTATAGCTGTGCAGCCCGTCGCCGCCGGTCCCGACAATATCGACGGCATTGGCAGGAGCTGAAACGGGCAGCATCTTGGCGCGCATTGTCTCGACTGCGCCGGAAATTTCATCGACAGTTTCGCCGCGCACCCGCAGCCCCATGAGGAAACCGCCGACCTGGCCGGGCGTGGCGTCGCCCGACATGATGATGTCAAACGCTTCACGCGCTTCTTCAAAATTCAGAGGCTTGCCTGAAGAAACGCTTGCAATGAAGGGTTTTAGTGTACTGCTCATCTTAACAGCGCATTTGATATGGCGATCTGGTCGATCTCGATTGGATACTCATTTTGCAACCGGCTCACAAGCTGATCGAGCAGGTCGCCGGAAAGACCGGCGGCAAATGAATTGCGCGTCGTATCGGGAACTGTGCTGGCATCGGCGCCGGCAGGTGCGGTCACCTGAACGACCTTGAACAGGATCTGCGCATTGCCGACGGGGGCAGGAATAATACCGGACCCGTTTTCGCCGACCTCAAAGATGCTGGCAGCACCTTCGCGGCCAAAATCTGCGTCATCGACAGAGCGCTTCAGGCCGCGCTTGGTTTGTTTTTCCAGTGCAAGCTCGGCGGCAATTGCCTCCATGTCATCGCCTTGTGCGATGCGCTGTTCCAGTTCCTCTGCTTTGGCCAGCAGTCTTTTTTCAGTTTCCTGGGCTGTCCAGTCGGCAAGAACGCGCTCACGCACCTCATCAAGCGTACGTTCGCGCGCCGGCGTCACAGCGTCAACCTCATAAAACAGGTAGCCATTATTGGCAGTGGTCAGTCCTTCATTTTCAATATTGGTTTCTGCTTCAAACACAGAGCGGATGAGATTTGCCGATTCCGGCAGATTGTCGATGATGGTTTCATCGGGCGCGCGCCCTGTCCGGTCGATGGCCTCAATGGAAATAACTTTCAGGCGCTGTTTGGCGGCAGCCTCTTGCATGGTGTCGCCAGCAGCACGGTTGTCTTCATAGGCATCATGCACTTCAACCAGAAGGCGGCTTGCCTCGCTCAGCGCCAGATCCTTGCGAATCTGGTCGGAAACTTCAGCAAGCGGCTTTGCCACTTCGGCCTCGATTTGCGTGACCCGCAAAAGAACGGGGCCAAATGTGCCTTTTACCACCTGGCTGATCTCATTCAGGCCAAGCCCGAAAGCAGCATCGGCAATGGCCGGATCGGCGATCTGGTCTTTGGTCAGTGTCCCAAGCTGGACATCGGCTTCTGTCTTGCCCTGCGCGGCATAGACCCTGTCGAAGGTTGCGCCGCTATTGATCGAATCACGTGCCGTTTGTGCTTCCTGTTCGGACGAAAAGACGATCTGCTCGATCTTTCGGGTTTCAGGCGTGGTAAACAGCGACCGGTTGCGCTCATAATCTTCAGCCACCTGTTCGTCGCTAATGGCGGCAACATCCATAATGTCTTCCGGCTCAAGCCGGACATAAGAGAATTTGCGATATTCAGGTGCGGCATAGGTTTGTTTGTTCTGCTCAAAATAGGCAGACAGATCGCTTTCTGACGGGGATGCGACGGGTTCGACCAGCATTTTGGGCAGCACCAGATAGTCAACCGTGCGATCTTCACCTTGGTAAAGCGCAAAAGCCTTCAGGAAGGCATCGGGCGCCTTGATGCCATCGGTTGCGGCCTCGATGATCTGCTGGCGGCGCGCCACTTGCGCGCGGTTATGGAGATAGTCTTCAGGATGCATCCCGACCTGTTGCAATACATAGTCAAACATGCGCCGGTCGAACTGGCCGTTGGCGCCTTGAAAGGCCGGATCCTCATGTGTGAGGGCGGCAAGGCGATCCTGTGAAATGCCCAGACCCATCTTGCGTGCCTGCTCGTCCAGCAATGCGCCGGAAACGAGTTGGGCCAGCACCTGCTGGTTCAATCCCAGCATGTTGATCTGTTCCTGTGTCAGCCGCTGGCCAAATTGCTGGGAAAGGGCATTGGTCTGCCGGTCATGCGCCAGACGATATTCATTGACCGACACAGATGTGCCGCCAACCCTGACGACGGTTTCATGCCCGCCCAGGACGCCTGAGACCTGACCGGAGATGCCCCAAACGGCAAAACTGAGCACCAATATGAGGAGCAGTATCTTGGCGACCCATGTTCCCGCGGCTTTTCGCAGACTATCGAGCATATTCACTTCCGAATTTAGACAAGGCCTAAGGGCAATAGCCTCCTTGAGCGCGGCTGTCGATTGCTTTGTGGTTCGATTTTGCTACTGAAGGCGTATATAGGCCCATTAATGAGAGATAGAAGAGAACCATGACGCCAGGAATTAGACCGCTGGTTGCCGGCAACTGGAAGATGAACGGAACCAGTGCTTCGCTTGATGAGTTGCGGGCAATCGGCGCCGGTTTTGCACAAGGCCTTGAGGCAAAGGCGCAGGCGCTTGTCTGCGTTCCGGCAACCTTGTTGCATCGGGCGGCTGAACTCTTGGCGGCTACGCCGGTTCAGGCCGGTGGCGAAGATTGCCATGCCAGCGCAAGCGGTGCTCATACAGGTGATATTTCGGCTGAAATGCTGAAAGATGCGGGCGCCAGCCATGTCATTGTCGGCCATTCGGAACGCCGGACCGATCATGGTGAAAGCGATGCCACGGTGCATGCCAAGGCTGAAGCTGCCTGGCGTGGGGGGCTGGTTGCCATTATTTGTATTGGGGAAACCCATGGTCAGCGGCAGGCGGATGAGACGCTGGAGGTGTTGTCACGCCAGATTGAAGGCTCGGTGCCACTAGGTGCCAGTGCAGAAAACACCATTATTGCCTATGAGCCGGTCTGGGCCATCGGCACCGGCCTGACCCCGACAGTTGATGATGTGGCCTCTGCCCATGCACATATCCGCGCCCGCCTTGAAGAAAGGCTGGGGCAAAAAGCCCGGACCATGCGCATTTTATATGGCGGCTCGGTCAAACCCGCCAATGCGTCGGAATTGCTGGCGGTCGCCAATGTGGATGGCGCATTGATTGGTGGCGCAAGCCTGAAAGCTGCGGATTTTTTAGGCATTGCAGAAGCTTACAGGCATTTTTAAAAAACATGGCTGGTGTAAGGTTGCCAGCATCCCTACATAGGCTGGCATCAGGCTTATTGCAGGTGCGGACTTGGAAAAACCGTCAAAGCATTGTATGGAGCCGCCTTCCAAAAGGCCGTCAGGCATCGTCAGGATAGATTTATGGAAACCGTACTTATCGTCATCCACCTCATGATCGTGCTCGCGCTTGTTGGCGTGGTGCTGGTCCAGCGCTCCGAGGGCGGAGGACTGGGCATTGGCGGTGGGTCGGGTTTCATGACCGCACGTGGTGCTGCAAATGCCTTGACACGTGTTACGGCAATTCTGGCTGCGGCCTTTTTCATCACATCGCTCGGCCTGTCGCTTCTGGCCCGCTACGGCGCCAAGCCAACCGATATTCTTGATCGCGTTCCAACCACAACCCAGCAGCAGAGCCTGCCGGCAGGGCAGGGCGGCGTTCTGGACCAGCTTCCGGGACAGGTTGCGCCTTCGGTTCCAGCCGCAAATGAACCGGCTGCGGTTGATGGTGTACCGGCACCGGTTGAAAGCGGACAGCCGCAGGTTCCTAATAACTAAGTAACTAAGCCTCAATGATGGGGCTAAAGATTTTTTGACTTTTTAACTTTGAACCGGCGGCGCTTTTTCAAAAGCACCGCCGGTTCGGTTTTTTAAAAATCAACTTTGCAAAAAACTGTTGTTGCCTGAACACAGCTTTTCCTAAATATATTCCATCACGAAAAATTGCCGGTTGAGGCAGCCCGCCTGCTCTTGAGAAGCCCATGGCCAATCGATTATAAGATAAATATAGTGCCTGACGGATGACCGGGGGCATGTTTCAGGCAAGTGCTTTTCTGATCGGAATTTTTTGCCATGCAGTTTCGCAGATTCATATTTATGAGCCTGTGCGCCAGCCTGTTTGCCAGCGCACCAGCCTATGCCGCCCCGGTTGCCGCTCTTGCTGCACCTGTGGGGCCAGATGCTGCCTCAAATGTTAGCCCAAGTGCTGGCAATGTGCTGGAAGTCGCTGCAAAAAGCGCCAGTGCCGAATTGAAGGCGCTAAAGCGCAAGAAGAAGCTGACCGCTGAAGATCAGGCTCGTATCAAGGAACTGGAAAAACAGGTCAAGATCGAGCAGGCTCAGGCGCGCGCCAAGGCCGTCGAGGCCAGAAAACTGGCCATGCGTGAGGCTGCCAAGGCAAAAGCCGAGGCCCGTCGCAAGGCATTTCAGGAAAAGCGTGCGCAAAGCAGAGTGGCAGGTGCAGCACCTGCACGCCAGGCGCCTGTAAAGCAGGCCGCACCAAAGCCACAGCCTGTTGAAACGGTCCAGCAACCGCTCTCGGCAGATGTGATGGCGATTGTGCGCAATGGCAATAATGGTGAATTGCGCAGTGAGCCGCGTGATGTTCAGCCGCAGCGCAAGGGCGGCCTGCTCAGCGGCCTGTTTGGCTCTGGCGCTTCCGCAGGTGGTAACAATATTGCCTATCTGCCTGAAACACGGGCGCTTGATTCTGTTTTGCAGGAGCGTCAGGCTCGGAAGAAATTTACCGTAAAACCTGAGTTTGAACCGCAACAGGTGCGCTTTACCGGCTATGAGCCGGGTAGCATCGTCATCGATACCAGCGCGCATCGCCTTTATCTGGTTGAGACGCCTTTTACGGCGCGCCGCTATGCCATTGCGGTTGGTCGCGACGGGATGAAATACAAGGGCAGCACGATTGTCGGCGACAAGCAGGAATGGCCACGCTGGATTCCCACCAAGGACATGCAGCAGCGTGAGCCGCATAAATATGGCCGTTACAAGGATGGCATGTCGGGCGGCCCGGACAATCCGCTGGGTGCGCGCGCCATCTATCTTTATGAAGGCAAGAAGGATACTTACTTGCGTATTCACGGCACCAATCAGCCCCAGACAATCGGCACTGATTCGTCGAATGGCTGCTTTCGGATGATCAATGATCATGTGATTGATCTTTACCGGCGCGTGAAGACCGGCACCAAAGTCGTCGTTCTCTGAGATTTAATTAAAGACGAGCATGAGGGCTGGCAAAAGCTGGCCCTTTTTGCTTGCACTGACTTTGCCTGCATAAACAAAGCCGGGAAAAACCAATGCGGCGGGTTTTTCCACTGGCTAAAATGGTTCGGCTGCGCTAAGCGATGGTTCCCATGGCGCGATATGTTTTCATCACTGGCGGCGTGGTCTCCTCGCTCGGTAAAGGTATAGCTTCTGCGGCTCTTGGAGCCTTGTTGCAGGCGCGCGGTTATCGTGCGCGTCTCAAGAAGCTCGATCCCTATCTCAATATCGACCCCGGCACGATGAGCCCTTATCAGCATGGTGAGGTGTTCGTGACCGATGATGGGGCCGAAACCGATCTCGATCTTGGGCATTATGAGCGCTTTACCGGCAGGTCCGCCAACCGGCAGGACAGCATCACCACCGGACGTATCTATCAAAACATCCTCGAGAAGGAACGGCGCGGCGACTATCTGGGCGCGACAGTTCAGGTCATTCCCCATGTCACTGACGAGATCAAGAATTTCATTACCGACGGCAATGAGGATTATGATTTCGTATTGTGTGAAATCGGCGGAACTGTTGGCGATATTGAAGCCATGCCTTTTCTGGAGGCGATCCGCCAGCTTGGCAATGATCTGCCGCGTGGGCAGGCGGTTTATGTCCATCTGACCTTGATGCCGTGGATACAGGCGGCGGGTGAATTGAAAACCAAGCCAACCCAGCATTCGGTCAAGGAACTGCGCTCCATCGGCATTGCGCCCGACATTCTTCTGGTGCGCGCCGACCGGCATATCCCGAAGGAAGAGCGGCGCAAACTTTCCTTATTTTGCAATGTGCGCGAGACGGCCGTCATCCAGGCGCTGGATGTCAAGCATATCTATGATGTTCCGATGGCCTATCATCAGGAAGGGCTGGATTCTGAGGTGCTGGCTGCTTTCGGCATTGAGCCGGCGCCCAAGCCGCGTCTGGAACGCTGGGAAGGGGTGGCGCGGCGCATCCATAATCCGGAAGGCGAGGTCACCATTGCCATTGTCGGCAAATATACAAGCCTCAAGGATGCCTATAAATCATTGATTGAGGCGGTCTCTCATGGCGGGCTGGCCAATCAGGTGAAGGTAAGGCTTGAATGGATCGAAGCCGACATCTTTGAGAAAGAAGACCCTGTTCCCTATCTTGAAAAGGTGCATGGTATTCTGGTTCCGGGCGGTTTTGGCGCGCGTGGTGCAGAAGGAAAAATTCTGGCTGCCCGCTTTGCGCGTGAGCACAATGTGCCTTATTTCGGCATCTGCTTTGGTATGCAAATGGCCTGTCTTGAGGCGGCGCGGGCGCTGGCAGGTATTGAAAATGCGTCTTCCAGCGAATTTGGCCCGACCAAGGAGCCGGTTGTCGGCCTGATGACCGAGTGGCTGAAGGACGATATGCTGGAAAAGCGCAAGGCAAGTGGTGATCTTGGCGGCACCATGCGTCTGGGCGCTTACAAGGCAAAGCTGGAGCCGGATTCAAGAATTGCGGAAATTTACGGCGCGACCGAGATTTCAGAGCGTCATCGCCATCGTTATGAGGTTAATGTCGACTACAAGGCACGGCTGGAAGAAAGCGGCCTTAAATTTTCAGGCATGTCACCTGACGGCGTTTTGCCCGAGACGATCGAATATCCTGACCACCCATGGTTTATCGGTGTGCAGTATCATCCTGAGTTGAAGAGCCGCCCGCTGGAGCCGCACCCGCTATTTGCCAGTTTCATTGCAGCAGCGGTGGAGCAGTCGCGACTGGTATAAGCTTTGAAACATGCAACAGAATGAAAAACGGCGGGAAAATAATTTCCCGCCGTTTTTCATTTTGATTACAAATTACGCCACATGGGCCGCGGCTTTGCGCGGGCGACGGTTAAACTTGCGCGACTTTGTACCGTCCGGCATGCGTTCGCCTGCCGGGCGCGGCGCATTGGCTTTTTCAGGCCAGTGCCGGTTGGTGTTGGAAGCCTTACGGGGCCTGCCTTTGGGGGCCGCGCGCTTGCTGTCACGTTTATTGTCCTGCGAGGGCTGACGATCATTTGCCGCTTTTAGCCTGTCTGCAGAATTTTGCTGTTTTGTGCTCCCATTGCTCTGGCGCGGCTTTGGCTGCGGGTCTGCTTCAGCCAGATGATCGGCCAGAACCGGAAGTTTCATGCGGATGATGCGCTCAACCTGCTTCAATTTGGCGTTTTCAGCCGGATCGACCATGGTGATGGCGGTGCCGTCCTGCCCGTTGCGACCGGTGCGGCCAATGCGGTGCACATAGCTTTCTGCCTCATCGGGCAGATCGAAATTCACCACATGGCTGATGCCGGGAACGTCGATGCCGCGTGCGGCAATATCGGTGGCGACAAGAATGCGCACCGATCCATCACGAAACCCGTTCAGCGCCTTCTGGCGAGCATTCTGGCTCTTGTTGCCGTGGATGACAGCCGCTTCAAAGCCATCGCGCTCCAGATCGCGTGTGACGCGGTCTGCGCCATGCTTGGTGCGGGCAAAGACGATGACGGAGCGCATTGTCTCTTCATCTTTCAGCATTTTTGACAGGATCTGTCGCTTTTGCTTGAGACGGGCAAGGATCACGCCCTGCTTGATTTCTGTGGCCGTCGTGCCTTGTGGCGCGACTTCGACGCGAACCGGATCATGCAGCAAGCCCTTGGCCAGATCAGCGATTTCATCGGGCATGGTGGCGGAAAACAAGGCTGTCTGCCGGGCAGGATGGGTGGCCTTGGCAATGCGGCGCACATCATTGATGAAGCCCATATCGAGCATGCGGTCGGCTTCATCCAGCACCAGCCATGTCGTCTCGGATAAAATCAGGTCTTTTTCGCGAACCAGATCGGTCAGCCGGCCTGGTGTTGCGACCAGAAAATCAACGCCGGGGGCAATGCGCTTGACCTGCGAACTGCGTGAAACACCGCCCAGCACAAGTGCGGTGGAAACATGCGCCCCTTTGGCCAGTGTCTTGATGGTGTCTTCAATCTGTACGGCCAGTTCGCGGGTGGGTGCCAGAATAAGCGCGCGTGCTGTTCTGGGGCGACGCCTGGTGCCCAGTCCAATGATTTTTGACAGGATCGGCAGGGCAAAAGCTGCTGTCTTGCCCGAGCCTGTCTGGGCAATGCCCAGGACATCGCGGCCTTGCAACTGGGCAGGAATGGCCTGCAGCTGAATGGGTTTGGGTTCGGTATAACCGGCAGCATGCGTGGCTTTGAGCAATTGTCCGGAAATACCCAGTGCGGCAAAGCCGGTTGGCTCTGCAATGATTTCAGTGGTCAAATTTATCTTCTTTCATGCGGCGTGCAGCCGCAAATATGCGTGGCAGGGCGCAACCTGCCTCAATATAATTCGTGAAACGACAAGGCGGCAGATATTTATCTGCTCGGCTGCGCTGTCGCGCCCGCAATTTTCATACTGCGGGGCTTGTTCATCACCCTGCTAAAAAGAAGCAAGCCTGCTAAAACCCAGCAGGAGTGAGAAACAGACGCAACCAGTCCCATCCATGGAGAAAGCCGATTTTTCACGGCCCATGCGCCTATGATGTGCATATGATGCAGATGGCGGCAGATTGCAAGTCAATTATGTTGCGCCGCAATATGAATATGACTTAATCTTTCCGAGGAATATTTTACCTGAAAATAGCAGAATGCTGAAAAAAGCGTCCTTGAAGGGCAGGGGGGCGGCTTCTATTTTCAGTGCCAAATGCTCTGATTTTAAGGAATGAACATGCAAAGCTCGGTGATTGACGCCATTGGCAATACGCCGCTTATCAGACTGCGCAGGGCCTCGGAGGAAACGGGCTGCGAAATTCTTGGCAAGGCGGAATTCATGAATCCGGGCCAGTCGGTGAAGGACCGGGCTGGCCTGTTTATCATTCGTGATGCGCAAAAGCGGGGCCTGTTGCAACCCGGGGGCGTGATTGTGGAAGGCACTGCCGGAAATACCGGCATCGGCCTGACCCTTGTCGCCAAGGCGTTAGGGTATCGCACGGTCATCATCATTCCCGACACGCAGGCGCAGGAAAAAAAGGATGCGATTAAGGTGCTGGGGGCGGAACTGATCGAGGTTCCGGCTGTGCCTTATCGCAATCCAAACAATTATGTAAAACTTTCCGGTCGTCTGGCAGCCCAGCTTGCGCAGAGCGAACCCAATGGTGCAGTCTGGGCCAATCAGTTTGACAATGTGGCCAATCGCGATGGCCATGTTCACACCACGGCCCGGGAAATCTGGGAGCAGACCGGCGGCAGGATCGACGGTTTTGTTGCCGCCGTTGGTTCGGGCGGCACATTGGCCGGTGTCGCCGAAGGACTTCGCCAGCACAGTGGTGATATCAAAATCGGGCTGGCTGATCCTTTGGGCGCCTCTCTTTACAGCTATTATACCAGCGGTGAATTCAGCTCTGAGGGCGATTCGATTACCGAAGGCATCGGGCAGGGGCGTATTACCGCCAATCTTGATGGTTTTTTGCCCGATTTTTCCTATCAGATCCCGGATGAAGAGGCGCTGCCGATCATCTTTGATCTTGTTGAAGAAGAGGGGCTTTGTGTTGGCGGCTCCACCGGCATCAATATTGCCGGGGCGATAAGGCTGGCCAAAGAACTCGGCCCCGGTCACACCATCGTGACCATTTTGTGCGATTATGGCACGCGCTATCAGTCAAAACTGTTCAATCCGCAGTTCCTGAGAACAAAGGGCTTGCCTGTTCCGGGCTGGATGGAGAAGAAAGTGGAGATTGATGTGCCTTATGAGCAGGTGGAATGATGGGACTGAATACGCAAGCGCTGTTTCGTGATGATTCTTATCTCAAACAGACAGAGGCAAGCGTATTGGCGGTCAATGACCGTGGCGGCATTATTTTAGACCGCACCATTTTTTATGCGACCTCGGGCGGGCAACCCGGCGATATCGGCTATTTTGAGCGTTCTGACGGCAGCCGCATTGAAATAGCTGCAACCATTACCGGCCAGACAAAGAATGAGATCATTCATGTTCCAGCGCCCGATCAGGCGCTGATTCTGCCTGGTGAAGCGCTCAGGATTGCGATTGACTGGCCGCGCCGCCATCTTTTGATGCGCATGCACACCGCCTGTCATCTGCTGACCGTTATTTGCCCTTATCCGATTACGGGGGCTGCCGTTTCATCTGAGGATTCGCGCATTGATTTTGATCTTCCCGATGCCGGTCTGACCAAGGAAGAGACGACAGAGAAACTGATGGAACTGGTTCGTGCCGACCATCCTGTCTTTATTCGCCAGATTGAGGAGAGTGAACTCATCGCCAATCCGGGACTGGTGAAATCCAAGAATGTGCGCCCGCCACAAGGTGTGGGGGGCGTAAGGCTTGTCTGCATTGGCGAGGGTGGTCACATAGACAGCCAGCCCTGTGGCGGCACCCATGTGGCCAGCACTGCCGAAATCGGCGAAATCCATATTGGCAAGATTGAAAAGAAGGGGCGCGAAAACCGTCGCTTTCGTTTGCGTTTCGGGCCTTTGCCTGTTTCCTAGGGTATTTTTTGTCTTAGCCGTATTTGTGCTTGCGCCAGATAATACCATCTATGCTCACAAAATGCTCTAAATCCACTATATTAAAAGATTAAAAGTGAGATTATCAGAGGGAAACTTAAAATGGCGGCTGATAGCCCGTTTACGGTGGATGCCGACTGGTTGCAGCAGCAGCTTGGCAAGCCGGGTGTGACCATTGTCGATGCCTCGTGGTATCTGCCTGCACATAACCGTGATCCACGTGCGGAATATGAAGCAGCCCATATTCCGGGCGCTGTCTTTTTAGATCAGGATGCGGTTTCTGATCCGGCATCCAACCTGCCGCATAGCTTGCCAGGCCCGCAGTATTTTTCCCGTTTTGTTGGTACACTTGGCATTTCTGCTGATGACACCATTGTCATCTATGATGGCCCGGGATTTTTCTCGGCCCCCCGTGCCTGGTGGATGTTTCGCATCATGGGCGTTTATCAGGTGTTTGTGCTGGATGGCGGTTTCGACAACTGGAAGGCGCAGGCGCGCCCCACAACTTCACAGGCCACCAAAATTGCCCCTTGTGTCTTTCATGCTGAATTTGATGAAAAAAGTGTGGTCAGCCTGGCGCAAATGCGCAAGATCGTTGATGAGCGTAAAAGCCAGATTGCCGATGCGCGCGGAGCAGGGCGCTTTGCTGGCACAGAGCCGGAACCACGGGCGGGTGTGCGCTCCGGCCATATGCCCGGCGCCTATAATGTGCCTGTAAACACGCTGTCGAAAGACGGAATGCTTTTGCCGATACCGCAATTGTGCAGATTGTTTGAAGAGGCTGGCCTTGATCTGACGCGCCCGATCATTACCTCCTGCGGATCGGGCATTACGGCGGCAGCGTTGACCCTGGCGCTGGAGACGCTGGGTCATGGTGACAACCGTCTTTATGACGGCTCATGGACCGAATGGGGCAGTCTTTCCGACACGCCGGTCGAGACTGGCGCGGGCAAGGCGGCGCAATCCTGATGCGCCAGATGCAACCGGAGCCGATTGAGGTCACGGTGGTGTTTCTTGAGATGGAGGTACGCCCCACTTCATTTCCGCCATTGCCCGGCAATCGGCAGATTGCACTGCTCAGGACACATGATATTCCGCTGCATTTTTACCGCTATCTTACCGACAGGGTTGGAAGAAAATGGAGCTGGGTCCATACTTTGCGTCAAAGTGATGAGGAGTTGCTCAAAGAGCTTCATGGTAAGGACCGTGAAGTCTGGGTGCTGTATCTGGAGGGGTCGCCAGCCGGTTTTTTTGATCTCAGCCGCGCAACGCCGGGGGTTGTGGATCTCGGTTATTTTGGTCTGATGAAACACGCAATGGGGCAGGGGCTGGGCCGCTGGTTCCTGGGATCTGCCCTGTCTGTCTGCTGGGAGACGCAGCCACGATTGGTGACAGTGCAAACCTGTACGCTGGACCATCCGGCAGCCCTGCCGCTCTATCAGAAAATGGGTTTTCACCCGGTTGGCCAAAGTCATGAGGTCATTCAACCGCTAAGTTTTGACGAGCGTATGGCCATTGTCATGCGTTAGAGCATCGGACCAAAAAGTGGAATCGGTTTTTGGATAATTCCGATGCTCATTCAAAGAGTTAGAGCGTCCTTTGTGCGTCCGACAGGACGCACGGCGCTCTAAGTGAACAGGCCGTTCATTCTGGCTTCAGGCAAGACAGGCCATATTGGCTGCAAGGCCCGGATCAGTGAACGGGCAAACACAAGGAAAACAGCATGTTCAATCGTCGCAGCTTTACCACCGCCCTGATTGCCACCATGGTCTTGCCGGGCGCGGCCTTTGCGCAAGGACAGATGCCTTCAGCCGCCAGAATCGAGCGTCAGCTTGATGCGTCGCCGCGCAAGCGGATAGCACCCAATCAGCGTGTTACGGTTCAAGAATTCAAGCGCCGGGCTGATCTGCGTCGGGCCGCCCCTTCAATTGATATTCAGTCGATCAATTTCAATTTCGGCTCGGCAGATATTTCTGCCTCGCAATATCACAAGGTTGAAGCAATTGCTGATGCGATGAAGCGTATTTTGCGCCGGGATCGCCGCGCCAGCTTCCTGATTGAAGGGCATACGGATGCAGTCGGCTCCAACTCTTCCAATCTGTTGCTTTCGCAGCGGCGGGCGGCCACGCTGCGGCAATTGCTGATCCGCCGTTATAATGTGCCTTCACGCGCATTGGAGACGGTTGGCTATGGCGAGGAATTTCTTCTGGTGCCGACACAAAATGAAAACTGGCAAAACCGCCGGGTTACCTTGCGCCGTATCGACAGTTTTATTCGCTAAAAGAAGGGTCACTGCGTTAACTCTTTATTAACCATGTGCAGCGCACTTTAATGGCAACTGTCGTATTGTTGTTACATTGGCTCTTTATAAGGCTGAGGTGTCGACATGAGAACCGACCGCGGATGTACCGGCGGTGACTGCGACAGACGAGGAAGCGGAGCCAGTGCTCCGCTTTTTTGTTTTTGAAGATCCTGTGACAGACCTGTTATCGACGCGCTGGTGATCGGCTTATTGCCCGACTTTCATCGTGCAGGGGTTTTTAAAGATTGCAGAAAAAAGTCCAGCCTGATAACCGCAAGGTGTAAACAATCATAAATCTCGCCCTGCTTGCGTCGCCGCGGCAGGGTTGTTTGCGGGCTGGGCATGCTCATATGCTATGGGCGCAGTCACTGTCAGACACAAAGGGATACGGCGGGAAGATTAAGAAAAATGGCCGAACGCTCGCAAAATCTCCAGGACCTTTTCCTGAACTCGGTTCGTAAAAGCAAAAATCCTCTCACCATATTTCTCATCAATGGTGTGAAGCTGACGGGTGTTGTCACGTCTTTTGACAATTTTTGTGTTCTGCTGCGCCGCGACGGGCATTCGCAACTCGTTTATAAACATGCCATCTCCACGATCATGCCGAGCCAGCCCGTGCAGATGTTTGAGGATGAGGAAGGCTGAAGCTGATTGGCCCGCGACCACGAGGACGCTGATAAAACGGACATGAACGGGATGGCGCAAACGCGCGCTGTTGTTGTCGTACCCGTATTGACGCGCCCGATGGCAGCCGAAGATACGGCGCGCCCGCGCCTGACACGCTCGTCACAGGCGCGCCATGATGAAGCTGTGGGGCTGGCGCGCGCCATTGCCCTTGATCCCGTTCACACTTTGATCGTGACCGTCAATGATCCACGGCCGGGCACATTGCTCGGCTCTGGAAAAGTGGCTGAGATTGCAGCGCTGGTTGAAGAAAGTGACGCGGAACTGGTGATTGTCGATCATCCGCTGACACCGGTGCAGCAACGAAATCTCGAAAAGGAAATGGACGTCAAGGTGCTGGACCGTACCGGGCTGATCCTTGAGATTTTTGGAGAACGCGCCCGCACCAAGGAAGGCGCGCTTCAGGTGGAGCTTGCCCATCTGAACTATCAGAAGGGACGGCTGGTGCGTAGCTGGACCCACCTTGAGCGCCAGCGCGGTGGTGCAGGTTTTTTAGGCGGCCCGGGTGAAACCCAGATTGAGTCTGACCGGCGCGCGCTTCAGGACAAGATCACCAAGCTGAAACGTGAACTTGAAACGGTGCGTCGCACACGTGATCTGCACCGGGCCAAGCGTCGAAAAGTGCCGTTTCCGGTTGTTGCTATCGTTGGCTATACCAATGCGGGCAAATCAACCCTGTTCAACCGGCTGACGGGGGCGGGCGTGTTGGCGCAGGATATGCTGTTTGCCACGTTGGACCCGACCTTGCGGTGTCTGCGCCTGCCGCATGGCACAAAGGTGATCCTGTCGGATACGGTCGGTTTTATCTCTGATCTTCCCACTCATCTGGTGGCTGCTTTTCGCGCCACTTTGGAAGAAGTGGTCGAGGCGGATCTGGTGCTGCATCTGCGCGATATTTCTGATCCCGATACGGCTGCCCAGGCAGACGATGTCGAGCAGATTCTGGCTGATCTTGGTGTGGACGCCACAGATCAGGGCCATGTTGTGGAAGTCTGGAACAAGATCGATCTGCTGGATGAGACAAATCGAGAGCGGCTGCTGGGGCAGGCTGTTTCCGATAAGGCGCGCACACCTGTTGCCATTTCAGCCATCAGTGGCGAAGGCTTTGAGCGCTTGCTGTCCGTGATTGAAGAGCGTGTATCGGGCGAACTGGCGCAGATGACCATCACCTTGGCGGCCGATAAATTAGCGCAAATCGACTGGCTTTACCGCAATGGTGATGTGGTGAAACGCACCGATAATGAAGATGGCAGCGTGACACTGGTGTTGAGCGCTACCGAAAATGCGCGCAAAGAGATCAGCAATCGCTTTCTGCATGCCCCAGATAAGGAATAAGCCAAAAGCCTGTCGCTTTTCTTTCAGATTCACGCAGCCCGCTTTAAGTCTTTGTTTTAGCCGCATTTCTGCGACGCCAGACGATTTCGTCTGACTGCAAAATACTCTAGGTTGTGGTGATGATTTAACTATCTGAGCCATATTGCGATTGCAGCGAGTTTGACGAAGCCCATGAAGTTGGCGAGCAATTTGTCATATCGAGTGGCGACGCGGCGGAAGTGCTTGAGCTTGCTGAAGAAGCGCTCGATACGGTTGCGTTCCTTGTAGAGATCGGTGTCGTAAGACCGCTGGGCCTTGCGGTTGCGCTTGGGCGGGATG
>NZ_JBHSLL010000020.1:0-3159 GCF_042656785.1 Aquamicrobium segne | reverse complement strand
CGTTCATTGGCCGTCGCAGCGATCAAGAAACACCGGCAGCTTCTTCAGTGCGCCGAGCACGCCCATCAAGAATGGGAGAGAGCAAAGTCGGCGGCGCTTAGTGATCAGTGTCACCTGAGCAAACATGAGCAGACCTATCTAGACGCCCTCATGCGCCAACAGGCACAGATGATGCTTGTCGCATCATTGACTGACCGACTTGGGTATATTCCGACCATCAATCTCACCGACGCGGAATAAGTCCTCGGTCGAGGGCAAGCCGAACCATATGCGGACCATTGGTTGCGTTCAACTTGACCTGCGCGTTTTCAATATGAAAGCGCACAGTTTTCTCTGAAATCCCGTGCATCTGCGCAATCTCGGCCTTGGTCTTGCCAAGCGATGTCCACATGACACAGTCGAGCTCCCTCGGCGTCAGCGGCGACGACAACATCTGGCGTGCAGCAAACTCATCGCTCGATATATGCAAATGAGCGTAGGCGACCGCGGCAACGGCCGATTTCAGGGCGGTGATGTTGTAGGGCGCGTCCTCATCGTGTTCTGACATGAACGTCAGCATCGCTGTCCGACCGAACCCGACCTGAACCGGAATCGTCATGCCGGATACGACACCAAATTCACCGATCTCGTCGCGATATCTCCGGGCATCCGGTTCGACCAGATTCATTTGCGCCAGCGACCACCAGAATGGCTTGACCGTCTTGCGAGCCTGCTGAACGACCGGATCAATCGCTGAGAGGTGAGCATCGTGATAATAGCCTTCCCACTCCGACGGAAGGTCCGTGAGGGTACGGATACTGTCGTTACTCACCCCGACATAGGCATAGTGCTGCAGCCCGGCTGCGGCCGTGAACTTGCGCAACGCGCCACGCACGGCGCGCTCATCACGTGAAAGCTCTAGTGTCTCAAGCAGGCCGACAATGTGGTCAGAAAACTGGCCTCTTCGCCTTACAGGTTGCATATCGTCCTCCTTTCGACATGTCCGTCCGCGACAATGGAGATCTGCTAGCCTTCTCCCGATCCTGCTTTTGCGTGATGCCTCCCGGCCCTACGTTCTTGTCTTCAGTCTGGATAGGAACTTGCGTCAAGACAATCCGCCACACCAGTGAAATTACTGTCCAAAATCAAATTGACGTTACCGACGGATTCAATTCATCACTCGTTTTTAGAAAGACACGTATAAATTTTCATCGTTATTATGGTTCATTAATCGTAGAAAGATCGACACGGATACCTGCGTCGTAAGGGTTGTGATCTTTCGTCTGTTCCTGACTCATCCGTGGATTTTCTTCATCCAGACTTTCGTCTGATGATGATTTGTGGGCTCTTGCGTCTTCTTCGCTTGACAGCGGACCTGGGTCAGCCTGTCCGAAGACATAGGCTCTCTCGAATATTCCCGTGCGCCACGCCGTGACGGCATCTGCGAATATGTTTGTTGCATCCTCGCCACGGGCATGAGCCACGATGCGGTAAACCTTGCCGAACAGTGCTGATCCCATGCGGATATTTTCGCAAGCATCGAATAGGCCAGGGCTCAGCTCCGTTGCTTCTGAAATTCCATAGCCTGCCGGATACTGGGTAACCCCCACACGCACGACCGCTTTGTCAACGAAGTGAGCGGTCAGGCGCAGCGCCTCTTCCGGCGTGCGTGGAGGTTCCGGCAGGATCGTGCGATTACCAGATGTGATCGACATGGCCAGCGGATTGTCCGTTCCAACCGCCGCCACAAACCGTTCGACAATGGCGATTTCAACACCTGGGTCGGCACATTGCTCAATGAATGCCAATTCGAACATCTTCAGCTCCAGTTCAGCTGTTGAACGCCATGACGAGGGTAAGGCCGAAAAGGCGCGCCCATGCGATCGCTGCGGCCTTCTGGATGGCGATAATGTTAGTGCCGTTCGTCCACCAGCCATTCCCGATGGCGACAATGACGTCGGGGTCGTGCCAGGCTGATTGTAAGATTGGCCAGATCAGGAGTTGCTCATAACAAATGAGCGGCGCCACCCTCTGGCCAGCGAGTTCGAAGACTGGATTTGCAAAGAAATGCGCCCTCGCGCCACCACTTCCGCCAGTCCATTGCCGCCAGGGCTGCCACATGGAAACGGGAACCGGCATTCTCTCGCGATAGAGGATTTGGGTTTGGGTTCCGGCTGCCGGAACCGCAAGCATGACGTTGTCATATCCTTGGCGGTCGACCGTGATCGCACCGGCGACAACAATAGCGTCGGTGTCTGAAAGTGCAGCCGACCACAGATGTTCGACGGTAGGCGTCCAGATGCCGGCCGCACTCTCAGGCAGTACAACGACGTTGCGGCCCGCATTCGGGGCGGCATCAACAAGAGCAAGAGTCTCGCGATATTGGAGATAGCCTGCATATTCACCCTGCTGTCCGCCGAATTCGGTATCGATGCCGACCCAGTCAGGCGGGCCTTCGGGATCTGCCCAGGTCACAGTGGATATCATCCAGAAACTTGCAAATACCGGAAGGACTATCACGCGATATCGTGTCGTCGCGGCAAGCAAGCCGAGCGCCGCCAGGACCAATCCCCACCAACCCCATCCCGGAAACAGGATGCCGGCTGCGGTGATCGGATGCGCCCAACCGACGATGCCGAAAGGCGGCACACTCACCAGCAGTGCTGCCACCCCATATCGGATCGGTCTTGTGAGGCCCGGACGCAACGTCCACAGAACAGCATGGACGACAACGAAGGCCAGCGCCGCGCCAAGCCAAAGGGCGAGGCCCGCGCCATGCCCGCTGCCATAGAAGTTCGCCACTCCCTGCGGCAGCCCACGCGAAGCGGCAAGAAAATACGCCGCCGATACTATAACAGCACTGAGGCGGGATGGCGCGAGCGCCCAAAGGGCCGGAAACAGAAATGCGACCGGGAGAAGACGCGGCTCGCCGCTCCATGCAATGACGCCGCTGCCGGTTGCCAAAGCCGAGAGGCCGATAACTTTGATTCTGTCATTGTCCGAAAGTGAGGACAGGCCAGGCGAGGCCGAGGAGCCCGGATGCCGGGATCGGTCCGAAATATCTCGAGTCATATGAACCTGCGTATGAAGAATGAAGGAAGAGATTATTGGCCGGCACCACGCCGCCGGAATGAGGAACCAGCGTCCGGCCTACGGCGTCGATGCTGCGAACGTCAGAAT
>NZ_JBHSLL010000019.1:0-139493 GCF_042656785.1 Aquamicrobium segne | reverse complement strand
TCCGTCATCGTTCCGTCCGTCCAATCTCCGCCAAGCATGCTCAAGCTTCACGATTTTTGCAACAGAGCCCGCAGCAGCACCGCCACGGACGGCAGCAGCTCCACCCGACAGCGCCGCTGCCCCTCCCTTCGCGGCCATGCCTGCGGCAGCGCCGCTGGCAAGCATCATGCCGCCAGCGGCAAGGCCGGTCCCAACAGCGGCACCTGCGCCAAGCTGCGGGCCGCCTGAGACGAGACCGGAAGCGATACCAGGCCCGAATATGCCGAGGCCGAGAAGGGAAAGGGCAGCCAGCACAATCGCCATGGCGTCGTCGATGGTCGGTGTCACGCCGCCGAAGCCTGCGGTGAACTGGCTGAACAGGGTCGATCCGATGCCGATGATGACGGCAAGCACCAGCACCTTGATGCCGCTCGACACGACATTGCCGAGAACGCGCTCGGCCATGAAGGCGGTCTTGCCGAACAGGCCGAAGGGGATGAGGACGAAGCCTGCAAGAGTGGTCAGCTTGAACTCGATCAGCGTGACGAAGAGCTGCACGGCGAGAATGAAGAAGGCCAGCAACACCAGCGCCCAGGCGAACATCAGGCAGGCGATCTGGATGAAGTTCTCGAAGAACGACCAATAGCCCATCATGTCCGAGATGGATTCGAGCAGCGGGCGACCGGAATCGAGGCCGGTCTGCGCCACCTTGCCGGGCCGCAGCAGATCGGCGGCGGAAAAGCTGGTGCCCGAACCTTTCAGGCCAAGACCGGCGAAGCTGTCGAAGATGATCTGGGCGAGATTGTTCCAGTTGCCAATCAGGTATGCGAAGACGCCGACGAAGAGCGTCTTCTTGACCAGCCGGGCGATGATATCGTCATCCGCACCCCAGGACCAGAAGAGTGCCGCGAGTGTCACGTCGATGACGATCAGGGTGGTGGCGATGAAGGCGACCTCGCCACCGAGCAGGCCGAAGCCGCTGTCGATATAACTGGTGAAAACGCCCAGAAAGTTGTCGATGACGCCGGTGCCGCCCATGGTTCACTGACCCCCGTTCTGATGCGGGGCGGCGGGCACCGGCGTCCGGCCGAGGAACCGGTCGCGGTTCTCGGCCCAGGTGGCGAGGCAGCCGGGGTCGTTCACGGCGGCCTCGCCTAACTGCTGGCAGTGGCGCAGGCTCTGGTGCAGCGGATCGGCAGGCGCCTGAAGCGCCGGCGCCGAACGGGGCTGTGCCGGTTCGTCCTCGCGTGTCATTTCGATCACCGTCGCGGTGATGGCGATGGCCACGAATATGATTGCGCCAAGCCGGGCCAGCATCTTGCCGTCCATGTCGCGCCCCTCCTGTCCGGTCAGTTGCTGCCGTTGCCGAACATCCGGGCATTGCCGGGCTGATAGCCCGATCCCGGTGTCAGGAAACGCTCGCGTTGGATGCGGCCCTGGTCGGCGGCGGTGGCGCGCTCGGCTTCGATCAGAGCTTCGGAGCGACCATTGGCGGACATCAGCGCGATCAGGTCGGAAAGCTGCTGCGACTGGAGCGCGAGAAGCTGATTGCCCGCTTGTGTCGCCTGCAACGCGCCGGTCGCGTTCTGGCTCTGCGCGACAAGGGCGGACATTTCAGCGCGATTGGTGTCAATATTTCCGACGACACCGGCCTGCACGCGCATGGCGTCCTGCAAGCCGCCGACCGTATTCTGCCAACGGGACCGTGCATCGGCGACGAGCTGGGCGTCGGTCGCGGATAGCGAAACCTTGCCGTATTTCTGTTGGAACATCTGATCGACGTTCTGCACGTCGAAGGCAATGTTCTGCGCCTGGGCCAGAAGCTGCTGCGTGCGCTGGACGTTCTGCTGCAAAGTCTGGAGCGAGGAATATGGCAGACTGGCGAGATTCTTCGCCTGATTGATGAGCATCAGCGCTTCATTCTGAAGCGAGGTGATCTGGTGGTTGATCTGCTCCAGCGTGCGTGCGGCGGTCAGAAGGTTCTGCGCATAGTTGGTCGGATCATAGACGATGCGGCCGAAGCCAAAAGCGTGAGCGGGGCTTGTCAGCATGGGCGACAGGGCAACAGGCATGGCGAGCGTCAGCGCCAGCACGGATGCACTGAAATATCGGCAAACGGGGATACGGATCATGGCAGGATCTCCTTTTCTTGGCTGTCATCTGGATGGATTTGATCTGGCGCGACCGACCGAGCGGGCTCTGTCCGTTCGACAAGATTGGTAAGGTTCGGGATCAGATCGACGGCCCATTCGACGCCGCGATCGCGCAGCCAGGCCGCGAGAAAACCGTCCTGCCCATGCTCGGCAACGAGTTCGGCGATACGGGTCTGATCGGATTTGGATGATGCGGCGCAGAGCGCGAGGCCGACTTCGCTGAGGCCAAGCTCGAACAGGCGATTGCCGCGCCGCGATTGGCAGTAATAGTCCCGCTTTGGCGTGGCCCGCGCGAGGATCTCGATTTGCCGGTCATTGAGGCCGAAGCGGCGGTAGATTGCCGTGATCTGCGGCTCGATGGCGCGTTCGTTCGGCAGCAGCAGCCGCGTCGGGCAACTTTCTATGATGGCAGGCGCGATATTGCTGCCATCGATGTCGGAAAGTGACTGCGTGGCGAAAATGACGGAAGCGTTCTTCTTCCTGAGCGTCTTCAGCCATTCGCGGAGCTGATTGGCGAACCCCTCGTCATCGAGCGCCAGCCAGCCTTCGTCGATGATGAGCAGGGTTGGCCGACCGTCGAGCCGGTCGCCGATCCGATGAAACAGATAGGACAGGACGGCAGGCGCAGCCCCAGTGCCGACCAGCCCCTCGATCTCGAAGGCCTGTACATCGGCTGATCCGAGATGTTCGGCCTCGGCGTCGAGCAACCGGCCATAGGTGCCGCCAATGCAGTAAGGGCGCAACGCCTGTTTCAGATCGTTGGATTGCAGCAGCACGGCAAGGCCGGTGATGGTCCGTTCCCCCGCCGGGGCGGATGCCAGCGATGTCAGCGCCGTCCAGATGTGCTCCTTCACCTCCGGCGTGATGCTCATGCCTTCACGCATCAGGATCGCGGCGATCCAGTCAGCGGCCCATGACCGTTCATAGGCATCATCGATCCGCGCCAGCGGTTGCAGGGAAACGGAAACCTCCGATCCCTCGGTCAATCCACCGCCGAGATCATGCCAGTCGCCACCCATGGCGAGCGCGGATGCCCGGATCGATCCCCCGAAATCGAAAGCGAAAATCTGGCTTCGCTCATAACGGCGAAATTGCAACGCCATCAGCGCCAGCAGCACGGACTTGCCTGCGCCGGTCGGGCCGACGACGAGGGTATGGCCCACGTCGCCGACATGAAGGGAAAGCCGGAACGGCGTCGAACCCTCGGTCTTGCCGTAAAGCAAGGGGGGCGCTCCGAGATGTTCGTTCCGTTCCGGCCCCGCCCACACGGCCGATAGCGGGATCATGTGGGCAAGGTTGAGCGTCGAGACCGGCGGCTGCCGAACATTGGCATAGGCATGTCCGGGGATCGAGCCGAGCCAGGCATCGACGGCATTGACGGTTTCCGGCATGGCCGTGAAGTCACGGCCCTGAATGATCTTCTCGACCAGACGCAGCTTCTCGTCGGCGATACGGGGATCGGCGTCCCAGACGGTGACGGTTGCTGTGACATAAGCCATGCCGGCGACGTCAGCGCCCAGTTCCTGCAAGGCCATGTCGGCATCGAGCGCCTTGTTGGACGCATCGGTGTCCACCAGCGCCGATTGCTCGTTGGTCAACACCTCCTTGAGGATCGCGGCGATGGATTTTCTCTTGGCGAACCATTGACGGCGGATTTTGGTGAGGAGTTTCGTCGCGTCCGTCTTGTCCATCAGGATGGCGCGGGTGGACCAGCGATACGGGAACGCGAGCCGGTTCATCTCGTCGAGCAGGCCGGGCGTGGTCGCTGTCGGAAAGCCTGTGATGGTCAGGATGCGCAGATGCGACAAGCCCAGGCGTGGCTCCAGCCCGCCGGTCAGCGGCTGATCGGCCAGCAGCGCGTCGATGTGCATCGGCACCTCGGGCACGCGGACGCGATGGCGGTTCGTGGAAATCGTGGAATGGAGATAGGTCAGCGTGCCCGCGTCATCGATCCAGTGGCATTCGGGCATGAAGCCGTCGAGTAGCGCCAGCACGCGGTCGGTGCGGTCGACAAAGCCGCGCATCAGCTCCCATGGATTGACGCCGGATTGCTCACGGCCCTCGTAGAGCCAGGTCTCGGCGCGAGCCGCATCTTCGGCGGGTGGCAGCCAGAGGAAGGTCAGGAAGTAGCCCGACACGAAATGCGTGCCCGCTTCCTCGAAGGCAGCTTTGCGCTCGGCATCGACCAGAGCGGAGGCCGGATCAGGAAATTGGCTGCCGGGATAGGTCGCGGCTTCGCTTCGTTGTGCCTCAACAAAGATCGACCAGCCGGAGCCGAGGCGGCGCACGGCGTTGTTGATACGCCCGGCGACCGCGACCAGTTCGGCGGCAACAGCGGAATCCAGATCCGGCCCGCGAAACTTCGCAGTCCTCTGGAAACTGCCGTCCTTGTTCAGTACGACGCCCGAGCCAACCAGCGCGGCCCAGGGCAGGAAATCCGCGAGGCGGGTGGCGGTACGGCGATATTCGGTGAGGTTCATCATGGCCGCGCCCTCACACCGACAGATGACCGGGGATGCGCAGATGCCTGCGCCCCACCTCGACGAAGAGCGGATCGCGTTTGGCAGCCCATACCGCGAGGAAATGACCGACTGCCCAGATGGCGATGCCAACCAGCCAGAGACGGAGGCCGAGGCCGACGGCGCCGGCCAGCGTGCCGTTGACAATGGCAATCGAACGCGGTGCGCCGCCGAGCAGGATATGCTCGGTTAGCGCCCGGTGAACCGAGATGGAGAAGCCCGGCACCGTATCGAGCTGTTCAAACCCGCCCGCCATCAGATGAGCGCCCCGCCGCCGAACGAGAAGAACGACAGGAAGAAGCTCGACGCGGCGAAAGCGATGGACAGGCCGAAGACGATCTGAATCAGGCGGCGGAAGCCGCCGGAGGTATCGCCAAAGGCCAGCGCCAGGCCGGTAGCGATGATGACGATGACGGCGATGATCTTGGCGACAGGACCCTCGATCGACTGGAGGATCGACTGAAGCGGTGCCTCCCAGGGCATGGAGGAGCCGGAGGCGTGTGCGGCAGGCGCCAGCATCAGACTGATGGAAACAGTGGCAGCGGCGGTTGCCATGATGCGGCAGCCGCGTGAAATCGTGCGGATCATGAAAGGTTTCCTTTCGGGGTGGTTGCCAAAGTGATGGGATGCGTGATGGCGTAATCGCCGTCCGGCCCCAGCCCATCGACGCGGGCGAGTTCGACCAGCCGGCGGGAAGAGCCGCGTCCGGCAAGAACGGCGACGAGGTCGATTGTCTCGGCGATCAGGGCGCGCGGGACGGTGATGACGGCTTCCTGGATGAGCTGTTCGAGGCGTCGCAGCGCGCCAATGCCGGAACCGGCATGGATGGTGCCGATCCCGCCCGGATGGCCGGTGCCCCAGGCTTTAAGGAGGTCGAGAGCTTCGGACCCGCGCACCTCGCCGACCGGGATGCGATCCGGGCGCAGGCGCAGCGATGAACGCACCAGGTCGGAGAGGGTCGCCACGCCATCCTTGGTGCGCATCGCGACCAGATTGGGCGCGGCGCATTGCAGTTCGCGCGTGTCTTCAATGATCACGACGCGGTCCGAAGTCTTGGCGACTTCTGCCAGCAGCGCGTTGGTCAGCGTGGTTTTTCCGGTCGAGGTGCCGCCCGCGACAAGGATATTGGCACGCGTGGCGACGTTCAGGCGCAGCACCTCGGCCTGAGCACTGGTCATGATCCCAGCGTTTACATAGTCGTCGAGCGTGAACACCGCGACGGCAGGCTTGCGTATGGCGAAAGCGGGTGCTGCGACCACCGGCGGCAGCAGACCCTCGAACCGTTCGCCGGTCTCGGGCAGTTCAGCCGACACACGCGGATTGCGGGCATGAACCTCGGCGCCGACATGATGGGCGACCAGCCTGACGATCCGCTCCCCATCGGCAGCCGACAGCCTCTCCCCCGTATCGGCCAGCCCTTCGGAGAGCCGATCCACCCAGATGCGGCCATCGGGATTCAGCATCACCTCAACCACAGCTGGATCTTCCAGAAACCGGGCAATCGATGCCCCGAGCGCGGTGCGCAGCATCCGCGCACCACGCGCAATCGTCTCGGGTTTCTGATGTGATGCGGTCATGGCGGCCCCATTCATGGCGGGACGCGCAAAAGACGGACCCCGGATTGGGGTCGATTAAAAGAACCTGATTTAGGGCCGTTTCAACAGATGTTTACGCGTGTGCGGGCATCGGCGGCGCAGGGCGGCAAATAGGATGGATCTAAAGTTCAGAGCTGGTTTCCATCCGCTTCGGACTGGCCTTGTGACGAAAGATCGTGAAGCGAATCCATATCCCGCGACAACTCTTTCAGGAATCTGTCGCCGGAAGCCAGGCGCTTGCCCAGCGTCTGCATGAAGCCTTCGAAGCGCTCGTTGCCCTTGATGCGCGCCGATTGTTTCGCGCTATCTGACAGCGGCGGCGTCATGGTGAGCCAGAATTGTACGAACAGCGAAAGCGTCTCGCCGAGGATGGCCACATCTTCGTCCAGCATATCGAACTGGCGGCCTAGCTTATCCAGGCGTCGCGACATTGCGGCTTCCAGCCGTTCGGTCGTGTCACCGGACAGGAAGGATGCTACCGCAGCCTCGATCACCGCGGATTTTGAAACATTGCGACGCAGCGCCAGACCCTCGACCTGCTTCAGCAGATCCGGGGAGAAGTAGACATTCATGCGGGTGCGACTCGTCATGCCTGTCTTCCTTCTCAAAGCTCGATGCCGTCATTTGGGTCAAGTGACGCCTGCCGCGCGACCATGCGCATCCGCTGACGCATGGCACGGGCTTTGGCGGCATCGACGTCGGGCTCATCATCGAGAAAGTCGAACTCCTGCGATGGCGGCGGTGGTGGCGGGATGATTTCCTCATGCTCGGGAAGCTCCGGCTCACGACGGATACCGGCATTGGCAGGATCGTCGTCGGACGTGTTCGACGTGGGTCCGTGGCCGGCCGCGGCCGTAACAACACGGCTCGTCCAGTCGTCTGGCGCCGATGTTTCCATCTTCACCGACTGCTTGCGTAGATCGGGCGGCGGCAGCACCCGTTCCTGAAGCCGCGCATCGGCATAGTAGCGCGCCTTGGCGGCGCGGATGGGCGGCACACCCGCTACCATGACGATCTCGTCGGTTGGCGGAAGCTGCATGATTTCGCCGGGCGTCAGCAATGGCCGCGCCGTTTCCTGCCGCGACACCATGAGGTGCCCCAGCCATGGCGCGAGGCGATGGCCCGCATAGTTGGTGGAATCGCGCATTTCCGTGGCCGTGCCGAGCGCATCACTGATCCGCTTGGCGGTGCGTTCATCATTGGCAGCAAAGGCGACACGCACATGGCAGTTGTCGAGAATGGCGTTGTTCTGTCCATAGGCCCGCTCGATCTGGTTGAGCGACTGCGCGATCAGGAACGCTTTGAGGCCATAACCGGCCATGAAGGCGAGTGCCGATTCAAAGAAGTCCAACCGCCCGAGCGCGGGGAACTCGTCCAGCATCAACAGCAGGCGATGGCGCTTGCCGGAGGTTTCCAGCTCCTCGGTCAGCCGCCGCCCGACCTGATTGAGGATGAGGCGGATCAGCGGTTTTGTGCGATTGATGTCCGAGGGCGGTACGACGAGGTAGAGGCTGACGGGTTCTTTTGCTCCGACCAGATCAGCAATGCGCCAGTCGCAGCGGGCCGTCACGCGGGCCACGACCGGATCTCGGTAGAGGCCGAGAAAAGACATCGCCGTGGACAGCACACCGGAGCGTTCGTTCTCAGATTTGTTCAACAGCTCGCGTGCCGACGAAGCGATGACGGGATGCACACCGGCTTCGCCCAGATGCGGCGTGTCCATCATGGCGCGCAAGGTTGCCTCGACCGGACGGCGGGGATCGGACAGAAAACTCGCGACGCCGGCGAGCGTCTTTTCCTTCTCGGCGTAAAGGACATGCAAGATCGCGCCGACCAGCAGCGAATGGCTGGTCTTTTCCCAATGGTTGCGCTTGTCGAGACTGCCCTCGGGATCGACCAGAATATCCGCGATGTTTTGCACATCGCGGACTTCCCACTCCCCCTGGCGGACTTCCAGCAACGGATTGTATGCTGCGGAATGAACATTGGTCGGATCGAACAGCAGGACGCGGCCGTAATGGGACCGGAAGCCGGCCGTCAGATTCCAGTTCTCCCCCTTGATGTCATGGACGATGCAACTTCCCGGCCAGGTCAGCAGCGTCGGCACAACGAGACCGACGCCTTTGCCTGATCGGGTGGGCGCGAAGCAAAGGACATGCTCGGGGCCGTCATGGCGCAGATAATCCTTGCTGTGTCTTCCCAGGACCACGCCATCGGGGCCAAGCAACCCGGCGGCATGGATTTCCTTAACCTCGGCCCATCTGGCCGATCCGTAGGTGGCGACATTGCGCGCCTCGCGCGCCCGGATGATCGACATGAAAAAAGCGGCGGCGATAGCGAACAACGCCCCGGACGCGGCGATGAACGCGCCTTCGGTGAAAATACCGGGCGCATAGGCGTCGAAAGAAAACCACCACCAGAAGAAGGCCGGAGGATAATAGACCGGCCATCCCGCAACATCGAACCATGGATTGCCGAGCTGGGGCTGAAAGCCAAGGCGGAAGGCCACCCATTGTGTCGAAGTCCAGACCATCGCCAGGACAATGGTGAATACAACAATGATCTGGCCCCAGAGTATTCGGCCACCACGCATACAGGCTCCAATCGGCAAGAGAGTCGGAGCCGATCAAAGAATAGACGTTTTCGAAAGCGGCAACAGGAAAAGCAGGGGTGCCGTGTTGCCGGATACTATCGGCGGCACATCGGACAGGCCCTTTCAGATGCCGATGTCGACAGAACAATTTGCGAGGTGCCAGATCGGCAAAGGCTCAGATCCCGAGCCCTCGTGTTCGCCCCATTTGCCACGATACCGATCCACCCTGCACGATGCCCGCAACCTCGCGGCCGAGCTGGCGGTCGATCACTGGCCGCCATGGGACAAGAGTGAACTCGTGGCTCTTTTCGACAATGGCGAACTTGCCGCTCGATAGATGTGCGGTCCCGGTGAACTTGCCGCTGATATTTTCGCCATCGGCAGCCGCCCGGAACGGCAAGCCTTTGCTGCTGGCCATTTCCGCACCGACGCGGGCCACTTCCCGTTCCCGCAGATTGGCGAGCAGGTTGCGCCGATAGAGAATGCGTCCATTCTGCTGCCGCGTGGCATCGCCCTGAGCGATATGGTGCTCGCGGCGCTGGTCCATAGCCTCGCGCACCTGTTGCCCGAACCCTGCCGGAGTAAGATCCGAAGCGTGTGGCGTAACGAGTCGCCGGTCCAGCCAAGTCGCACCATCGGCGCCGATCTGCTTTTCGAGATCGAAGGACGACACGACACGGATGCTGGCCTGCTGGTTGCGACCGGCATCATAGGCGGTGGCGCGGCTCTCGAAGTCTTCGGGGATGCGCCACTGGTCGGCGTCGATCCGCTCGGCAATCCCGGCCCGGCGTAGCGACTCCAATCGCCGGACATGGGCATCGACATAGCCCTCATAGTCGCCACCCGGCACACGTCCCTCGAACTTCGCCTGTTCGAGGTGGCGGCTCGGTCGGTAGATACCATTTTCCGAGATCGCAGCGATGGTGCGATCGGATGGGCGCTGTGCTGTATCGGCGGGGCCGACTTCCACGATGCTGCCAATCCGGGCGTCTTCGACGCGGGCCGGATCAATGCCGGGAAGATGATGTGTTCGCCCGTCGATGCCGTCGACCACGAGGGTCAGGTTCTCGCCCATCTCGTCGGTGAGATATTTGTCCACGACGCGGCCGGTGATCGGCATCGCGGGCGCGCCGTCGTGAAGCTGGAAGGTCATCGGATCACGTTCCTGCCCATCAGCCTTCAGCGCCTTGTGCATGTTGCGGATGATGTCACCGCGCTCACCGAGTTCACGCAGCGCTGGTTCCATCTTCGCGCCAAGCTCCCAGATGCCGGGTGCATGTTCCGTTGCCAACCCCATCTTTTCCAGTTTGGCGAGACGGCGCAGGCGAAGCGTACGGTTGAACTGGCGGCGCGTGTCGTCGGGATCATGGCGCAGATCGAGGATCCGTTCATCGGCCTCTTCGGTCATTGCCCGGTCGATCCGGGTGAAGCGGTCCTGGTCGATTTCGGCAGTCAACTTGCGGCTCTGCTCGATCTCGGTGGCGAGTCCAAGTTCCAGCGTGACCAGTTCGCTGGCCCGCTCACGAATACCATTTGCGAGATAATCGCCATTGATGACCAGGTTCTCGCCCAGATCGTCCTTGCCCCGAACAATGATATGGGCATGGGGATGGCCGGTATTGTGGTGATTGACCGCCACCCAATCGAGCTTCGTGCCAAGATCGCCCTCAATGCGGCTCATCAGATCGCGGGTGTGCTCGGTGAGATCGGAAAGATCGGCGGCATCTTCCGGCGAGACGATGAAGCGGAACTGGTGGCGATCATCCTTGCCGCGGTCAAGAAACGCATCTCCATCGGCGCCGTCCTCGTTCGCCGAATAAAGCTGGCCGCGCTCGCCATCACGCGATGTCCCGTCTCGCTGGATATAGCGCAGATGGGCAGCCCCTTTGCCATTCTTTCCCGCGCCTTGGACATAACGGGTTTTGACGACGACGCGGCGCGCTCCGGCCGTACTGTGACGCCAACCGCCCGACAGGGTTCGGGCGCGGACAAAGGCCGCGCCACGGCCACGCTTGACACCCGGACCTTTGCCAGTGCGCGATGCCTCCCCCCTCTTTCCAGCCGAACCAGATGAAACCGACGAGGAAGTCCGTGATGCGAAAGATGAAGATCTGCCGGAGCTGTTGCTATGCTGACGCGCTAGCTTCTTCGCCTGCGTCAGAAAGCACTTCGCCTTGCCCACCTTCGGCACGTCGGATTTGATCCGACCCGGCCTGGGGCGAAAGCGGTTCTCGTCATCGGCGCTCATGTGCGCACTCCATGACGCTTAGGCATGCAAACTGCAGATATTCGGCTAGAGTGCCGGTCAAAACTCAGCAAAACCAAGGCGTTGCGCCATATCGCGGCACGCGAGACCCAAAAGCAGGGTGCCGTGCGCCGCGCCCCAAAATAGTGTGCAGACAAGGGCTTGCCCAGAAACCGGCCAGATAGGGTGCCGGTTTCCTTTATCTTGCCCTCCGCCCTTCTTTCCCTTTTTGCCCCTCCTGCCGGAAATGCAGTCAGGCGCAATCCTGCCTGTCTGCACACCGGAGCCGGACCGAAAGAGCGCGCAAACGTCATGGTCATGGCCAATTTCCATCGCTCGAACGGGCCACGAATATGCCTCCGTCCTGCGGCTCCTGGTCGACGGGATGGTGCAGAGGAACGGTTGCGCGACTATCGCGCGGCGGCTGATCGGCCGCCGCTGAAATGCCGCCGGATTGCGTAACAAAGAGAGGAGCTTCGCGCCAATCCGGTGGCGGCGGCGGTACGATGGTCGGTGCGCCTGGCGCAGTTACGCCGCCGAGAAGTGGCGCAAGCGTGGCGACATAAGCGCGCGTCTCTGCGGGCAAAACGCGGCCGGTCGCCAGATGCTCGTCATAGCGACCCGGACCGGCATTATAGGCGGCAAGCATGGCTGCGACATTGCCGTAACGGTTCCACATCTCGCGCAGATACGCTGTGCCTGCGAGGATATTATCGCGCGGGTCATAGGGATCGCGCCCGAGGCCGTGGCGGCTGCGCAGGCCCGCCCAGGTATCGGGCATGACCTGCATCAGTCCCATTGCGCCCGCCGATGAGATGGCGCGTATATCGCCCGCGCTTTCCACGCGCAGCACGGCACGAATCCAGTGCTCCGGAATACCGAAGCGCTGTGATGCCTCGGCAATGAAAGCAGCATGGGGGTGCACTGTGACAGGCGCGGATTGCGGTGTCACTTCCGCCATGGCCACCGTCCAGCCGTCGCCCGCCGACAGCAGGGCCGTGAAGAGAAGCAGGGTGCGGGATCGCATGATGTCAGTCCCGATCTTCGCGGGGGCGTGGGCGGCTCCAGTGCAGCGACCATGACGAGCCAGCATCGTCGTCGCGGAACAGGTTGGCGCGGATCGGTTGCGGCAAGGCGGGATCGTCGAGTAGCACCGAAAGATATTCGCCAGCCTTCTCGCCAGTGCGTTTCCATGCGGCGCCGACCTCCGGTCCGTCCTGTTCAACGTGATGGACGCGGTAGTCCGGTGCATTCTCCGCATCAGAATGTTCAGCGGGAACGATGACGAGGTCGCGCTTCAGGGTGAGCGTTACGAGCTGACCGGCAAAGCCGGATGCGTCACGCGAGAATTGACCGATCTGTGGCATGGTAGGTCTCCTGTGTTTGAAAGTTTGGCTTGGGTTCAATGCGTGGCCGCCCGCCATTCGTAGCGGCCATCGCCTTCCTCATCGGTCCAGAGAGGGAGCGCCCGGCCGATGACGGAACTGGCAGGAAGAGGTCCGAAGTAACGGCCGTCGAGGCTGTCCCGGATTTTCCAATTCATGAGGAAGAGTTCGCCGTCGCCGATGATGCGGCAGCCCTGCCAGACCGGCAGATCGCGGCCCATGCGGTCGCGCTCCAGCGCGTCCCCCATCTCGACATGATCGACGGTAATGGTCGCGCCGCTGCGGCAGACGCGCTGTCCCGGCAGACCGAGGACGCGCTTGAGCAGCGGCACGCCGCGTCCGATATAGCCGCGCTCGACCATGAAGCGCTCCAGTGGTTCGGGCGGCATGAGGGCGACCAGTTCGGGGACTTCGAGCGCGTCCGCAGTCTCGACGGTGTAGAAACCGATGGGCGCGCTGGCGGTAGCATTCCAGATCAGCCGGGTCGGGAGATCGACGACAACCGTAGTGACGAGAGTGCCGACAGCTATCATCGCAGCGGCAAGGATATGACGGCGGCTCATGGCGCGATCCTCCGGCGGCTGATCCATGCGGCATGACGTTCGGGCGTGTAGGGATTGGGTTCCTGACCGGCGCTCTGCCGGTTGTGGACATGTCGCCAGTAATCCGGCGCGACATCCGCGGGATCGACTCCGAGGGCGTCTATGGTGTCGATAAGGGCGAGTGCCCGCTGAACCTTTGGCCAGCCATCGATACGCAACAGGATTTCGCCGCCGGGGCGAACGAAGGGCACGGTCTGGAATGGTTCGCCGCGCCCGACCGCACGCAGGATGTCGAGCCGGGAAACGATGGTGCCGTAATCATTGGAGGCCCAACGGACGAAGGCGAAGACGCTGCCCGGCGCAAAGCCGACAATGCTGCGACGGCGATCGATGATCTGCTCGAAGCTCTTGTGGCCGAAGCGTATCCATCGCTCGACCTTCTGCTTCTGGAAGGTCAGTTCAACCAGCGTGGTGAAGGGGGCTGGCCCGTCTGATTGCAGACGGCCATGCACAGGACGTGTCGCTCCACCGCTCATGACGGATCTTCTTCGCTGGGTGGAAACGCGCTGCCGAGCATCTCGCGCAGCATGACGGCGACAGTGACGCCGCGCCGGAAGGCCGCGACCTTGATGCGTCCACGCAGCTCGGGCGTGATGTCGATAGTCAGGCGGGCGGTGAACGCCTCACCAATCGTCTTGCCGGTTGCCGGTACATCGGCAGCCCTGACCCAGCTATCGGGATTGCCCGGACGCGACGCAAAGCCAGATCTGGCGGGCGGACGTATCATGGCACAACCCTTCCGATTCCGAGGCGATCGATCTCGGTCGCCAGCGCTGTGATGTCCTGTGCGGCCCGTTCGCCGCCATCGGTCTCCAAGACCAGCCGCCCGGTCTGTGCGGCTTCGGCGAAGGCGACGCGCTGGCCGATGGTCGCGGCCAGCAAGGGCGGATCATGGTCAGCCAGCGTTTCGGCTGTTTCGCGGGCGATGACGGTGCGCGCACCACATCGATTCAGCAGAAATCGGGCAGCAAGCTCGGGGCGATAGATGCGTGCTTCGCCCAGAAGCGCCAGCATTTCGGCCGAAGCCCAGCCGTCGAAGGGCGACGGCTGTACCGGGATCAGCACCAGATCGGCGGCAAGCAGCGCAGAGCGCATAAGACCGGCGACACGGGGCGGACCATCAATGACGATATGATCGGCGTCACGCGCCAGTTCCGGCGCTTCCCGGTGTAGCGTATCGCGGGCCAGACCGATAACACTGAACAGCCTTGGCAGCCCTTCATGGCTGCGTCGCTGCGACCAGTCGAGTGCGGAGCCTTGCGGATCAGCATCGATCAGGATGACGCGCTTGCCTTCCGCTGCCCAGGCCCCGGCGAGATGCAGGGCCAGCGTCGTCTTGCCCACGCCGCCTTTCTGGTTGAGGAGTGCGACGATCATCGCTGGCCTCCCGGTTTGCCAAGAGGCAGTTCAGACGCGCTTCCCGATGCGAGAGATCCTTGTTTTGGGCGTGTCAGTTCGCCTTTGCGGGCACCCGACCTGAGGGCCGCTCCAGCCCTGGCGATGAGCATTTCCACATCGCGCCGGCGCTCTTCAAAGTTAGATTCTGTGTTAGACTCTAAGTTAAGGGCGCGATTTTCGCTTTTATTCCCGGAGGATAGGAGCTGCTTGGGTTCCTGATAGCACGAGCCGCCGGTTCCCGATGGCACGATAGTGCGGGTTCCCGATAGCACGAGGCCGTCCACAGGTTTTCCACAGGGCGGCACCGGCTCGAAAGCGAGCAGAATCCGGCCGCCGGTCTCGACCTCGGTGAACAGGATGTAGCCGGGCAGCGGTTGGCGCCGGATAATGTCGCGCAGCTCGAACGCGAAGCGCTTGAATGGCGAGAGACTTCCCGATTTCTGGTAAAGGTGATGGAAATCGAAACGCCAGCCGTTTTTCTGCCGGCCACCATGTTTGCGCACCAGGCGATAGAGCCAGCGTTCCAGCCCGCCGGTCAGATTGAAATAGGCCCGGTCGATGGTGAGGATCAGGGCGTCATCCAGAACCGCGCTGTAGAACCAGTCAGGCACGATCATCTCGATGCCGTCCGGACGACCATTGGCATCGGTTCGTTCATGCCATTCGTTGATCCACGAGAAGCGATGGCGCCGTCCGTTGGTGCGCTGGCGGATCGACGTTGCAACTGTGGTTGATTGCAGGCGGTCCAGTGCCGCTTTCAGGCGCTGATAGTCCCGCAGGGAGGTTCCTCGCCCCGTGAACGTCAGGATCTCGTAGGGCGTTGCCGCCATCAGGCGTGACGTGCGCAGACCTGCGTCCCGTGCTTCCACGATCTGGCTGGCCGCCCAGATCAGTATATCGGCGTCCCAGATCGTCGCCATACCGTGATCGGGAACAGCTTCGACACGGATGGACACGTTGCCCAGGGCAAAATCGATGGGGCGGACGCGGTGCGATTTGGAAAGGGAGAAGAAGGGATAGGCCATGAGGTCCTGCGCGTCTCGTGGCGCGAATTCCCCGGGAAGCGCCCGAAACAGATCGAGTTGCCCGCGTTCCGAGGCGGATGGGTGCTGCGCTGCCATCAGGGGCTGACCGCCGTGTTCAGCGCGTGATGCGCTTGGGCGAGGTGAATGCGGTCGGCGGCATAGGTTTCGCCGGGAGAACTTGTCCGCGTGGGTCCGACGTGGAGGTAACCGATCCGCGCGCAACCCAGGCTGCGAGATCCTCGACCGAATAGACAACGCGGCCGCCGAGCTTGTGATAGGCAGGTCCCGTTCCGTAGGTTCTGTGCTTTTCCAGCGTGCGCGCGGACAGACTGAGGAAATCGGCGGCTTCCTTGGTGCGCAGATAGCGTGGCGGCAAGGCGGCGAGATCAGGTCGCATGGGGTGGCCTCCGTGGTTGTGCAGGATGCCGCTGACGATCAACGGCATGACATGCGCACGGTGGCGAAGGCGCGGCGGCATGGGGGATGAGGAAGATCGAAGGGGTAGAATCCTCACCCCTTGGTCAGTCGTGAGATTCAGCGTTTGCGACGCTGGCGCAGGAGGCCACGATAGCCGCCATCGATGAGGGCGGTGGCTGACCGGACAAGGGCGATGACAGCGGCGCGCAGGGCGGATGTCTTCCACGGCTCGGCGCGAACGCGCTCCTCTCCGTAGATCGCGATGGCAATTTCACGATAGGTCGCGTGGTTGGAGTTTCCGTCAGCGGCTTGCATCATCAGACGGAAGCGACGGCGTTGATATGGCGTTACTCTGGGATCGCTGCGCGCGGGTTTCGCGGCCAGCATGTGCCAGAACCGGAGAACGGCTTCGAGCCGGTCCGGCAGATCGTCGTCAAGTGGCAGGATGAGCGCGGGCTGCGCATCGTGGCCGGTACCAGCTAGGATCAGATACTGAGTGTCACCCTGGCAGCATGCACCATACGTCCCCTCTGGCCCGCGGATGACATCAACAGGATCGACGGATAGCGCGGCCGACGAAGGGGGTAGAAAATCGGGGGTGGCACCAAGGATCAGCACGGCCGGATTGGCAAGGGACGACCAGATAACCGGTTGGTCGAGCGCGGAATGTTTGGGGTCTGCCGGGAAATCGTAACCCCCAGCGACGCTGGGCATCATCCGAAAGGGGAAGATGTACGGCGTCTTGTGTTAGAAGATCATCGAAGCTGGCCTGATAGGCAGCGTTACGGCGTAAGCACTCCCACGCGACACCCTCAACGGGCAGCGCATCGTAGAATTCATAGTGGTTCTGGTCTCGCCAGCGGGACGTATCCGGCTTCATTGTTCCGCTCCCGGTTGAAACTGCACAGGTGGAGCGTGAAAAGATTCCGGCGCATCTATCGGGATGGAAGCCGGAATGGAGGCATGGAGTGATGTCCGCAGGGCATCACTCCGGGGCCGGTGGCGAGGTCAGTCGCGATCTGACGGACGCTGGAGCAATTGGCGATAGCCGCTCTTCGTCATCCAGCGCGCCCGTGCCAGATGACTGTCATGGACACGCCTTGCGCGCCCGGGTTCCTGAACAGGGTCGATGCCGAACAGCACATTAACAGCTTCGGTCCATTCGGCGCCATCGTCAGCGGCATCGAGCAGTCGCATATAAAGCTTGATATGCGCACGGTCATACTCGGTGAGCTCGTCGCTGACGGGAGCAATGTCGTCGAAAGATGTCATGTCGAGGATCGCCGTAAGACACAGGCCGTCGCTGCGGGTCGATGATGGCGCCTGCGCCAATCAACCGTCGTAGGTTTGCCGGTGTCTTCTCTCGTCTTGACCATGAACCAACAACACTCCTTGCCCGCGATCCGTGGACAGGAGAACAATCCCTGCTGCTTCAAGCGCCCGGCGCACCTGATCCCGCGTTGTCTCATACACCTCGAGCCGGTTCTCGGACTCAAGGCGTTTCAGGGCAGTCAGCGATATTCGGGCCTTGTCAGCGAGCGTCTCCTGCGTCCAACCCAGCAACGCGCGTGCGGCCCGCGACTGTCGAGCGGTGATCATGCATGATCACCTCCCATCGCGACCGGCGCGCATTCCAGAACTACGGCTATTTTAGTCGCTCTTGCGCAGCGCGCCACATGATTTCTTCGAAACTGGCGATGGCGACGCTTCTACAAAGCAGCACACCACAGGCCTGATTCGATTCTCTGTGCAGGCGCAGCACCTGCAGAGCGCTCGGTCGCGATCTGATAAAATGATCCCTAAACATATCCTCCGAACGCGACATGGTATGTTGGCAGATCAACTGCATTGCAAATCCTGGGAGACATGATACCTATTCAGATCAATATTAATACGAATGATCCGCAAAGGTGTCGCATGAAGTCAGAGGAAGAAACGCTGGGGTTGGTCGGCGACCATTTTCGCCGTGCCAGGCTGTCCATGGGTATGACCCAGGGACAAGTGGCCGATCTCGCCGGCATTTCACGGCCACGCTACCGGGATATCGAGACGGGGGCCGCGGCCGCACGCGCCACGACATTGATCAACATCGCCCGGGCGCTTGGTCTGGAAATGATGCTGGTCCCGCAGGCAATGGTGCCCGCCATCGAGGCGCTTTTGCGCCCCGAGGCCGAGGATGATTATCCGGCCTTCAGCCCGCAACCGGAGAGCGACGATGACAGCCGTCCGTACCGCTGAGACCATCACCGCGCTGGACGTGTTCCTAAACAGTGCGAAGGTTGGCACGATCGTCAGGACGCCGGGTGATTTCAACGCCTTCAGCCTTGATCCGGCCTATCGCGCGACCGGCGGCATTCCGGTTCTGAGCCTGTCGCTGCGCGCGGCATCAGGGGGCTTGCGCAAGGATCCGCGACCCGTCGCAGGCAGCCTGCCGCCCTTCTTTGCCAACCTGCTGCCCGAAGACCGGCTGCGCGAGGCGATGGAAAAGCACCATGCGGGCAATGTGCGGTCGGGGAATGATTTCGATCTCCTTGCCACCCTTGGTGCGGATTTGCCGGGGGCCGTTCGGGTGCTGCCAAGTGAAGGTGAAACCGGCATCGGGGCGGCGCCATCCCAAGGGCGGCCCAAGGCCCGCTTCTCGCTGGCAGGCGTGCAGATGAAGCTCTCGGTGATGAAGAACACCGGCAAGGGCGGTGGACTGACCTTGCCGCTCGGGGATGACGAGGGCCAGTATATTGCGAAATTCCCCTCGACCGCCTTTCCGGGCGTCTCGGAGAACGAGTTTGCAAACCTCGCGCTTGCCGAAGCCATCGGCATGGACGTGCCTGAGCGGGAACTGGTCAGCCGAGACCAGTTCGAGGGGATACCCGAAGAGTTCGAAACACTTGCCGAGGGGCTGGTTCTGCTCGTGCGGCGTTTTGATCGCGGGACAGACGGGCAGCGCATCCATATCGAGGATTTCGCGCAGGTTTTCGGCCTGTACCCGGCGCGCAAATATGATGGCGCCGCCTCCCACGATATCGCCTCTGTGCTGAATGTTGCGATCTCGCCGTTCGCCGCGCTGGAGTTTGTCCGGCGGCTGACCTTCTCGGTGGTCATGGGCAATGGCGACATGCACCTCAAGAACTGGTCGCTGATCTATCCGGGCGACGGCGACACGCCCGCTCTTGCACCGATCTACGACATGCTTTCGACCGTTCCTTATATTCCGGCAGATGGGCTAGCGCTGTCTCTGGGCGGCGAGCGAGCCTTCAAGGGCCTGGCTCCGGCCCGCTGGAAGACGTTTGCCAATCGGGCAAGGCTTCCCGAGCCAGCCGTGCTCAAGGCCGTTGTCGAAACGGTGCGGCGGATTGATGCGAAATGGTGGACACTGCCGGAACGCGAGGTGGTCCCGCCGCTCGTGCTGGAACGGATCGACGCCCATGTGAAAACCATGATCCCGATCCTGACCGGCTGAGCAGTTCCAGCCCGGACAGGTCACCGGGTCTGGCGGCTTTCCCGCGGGCACGGGAAAGGCCCCGACCTTGCGGTCGGAGCCTTTGTTCCGCGCCTCAGTCGCCGCGGCGACCGTTGGGGCGGGACCAGATGAGGGAGAAGGTTTCGCCGTCTTCTTCGTCGAAGAGATTGGCGTAGATCGGAGCGTTGAAGCTTGGATCGTCCAGCTTGAGGCCCAGATAGTCGCGGCCCTCGTTGGAGCGCTTGGACCAAGCGGCGCCGATTTCGGCGCGACCGACCAGAACGCGGTGGCTGGGGGCGTTCTCGCCGGTGGCGCGCAGGTCGGGGATGATGCGCACGCCCTTGGCCTGGACGCTGAGGGTGACGATTTCGCCGGTGAATTCGTTCGAGCCGGTCTTCTTGAAGGTGCCGATGGTTGCCAATTTAAGTCTCCGTTTTCCGTTTTCGAGCCCGCACCATTGCGGCCTCTATGGCGATCGACCGGCCGGAGACGAACGCTAGCGCACCCCCTTTGGGGGCTGGACAGCACAGGAGAAACTTTCTTGTTCCGCGCGGAATGTCGGCTTTGCCGGCAGGGGAAGAAAGTTGTGACGACGCTGTTGCGCTAGAGCGGTCGAAGCGCATCGCGCTGGTTTTCGGCCAGATCAGGCCATTGAAGAGGCCGTTTGGAGCGGTCGAGACACGGGGGTTGAACGGGGACGGTGGCAACCTCGAGGCTGCATCAGTATGACCTGACCGGCGCACCGGCTTGTCTGGCCCCCGGCGTTTCAGGCCGTGCACATCCTTTTCTCCGGCCTGTGTTATCGGCATTGCCCCAACCGGTTTTTGGCCAGTCCTCGAATGCTGGCACTGACCGTCCTGCACTCCTATGGACCGTGCCTGTGCCTCACGCTGCCCCGGGATCCACACGCATCTACCCACCCGCCTCCTGACGAAGACGGCAGATGATCCGTATCCGCTTCTGGTCCTGCCTCTACGGGTCACTCCAGTTCAGGTGCGTGCAAGGTTCCTGTCCGCAGGGCCGGTTGCCGCCATGCCTGCAACGCGCAGAAAAGCTGTCACGCCCACCGCGACCGCACCGACCACCGAGAAGATGATCTGCCAGGTCTCGGACGGCATCATGTGTTTGACGATCCCGAGCGTAGCGTAAAACCCGGCCATGCCCGCCGGGGCGACGAAGGCCAAAGCGATCAGCAGCCGTGCCCAGATCGGACGAACCAGCATGAGCAGGCCCTGACCGACCGCCAGTGTCAGACCCGCAGCGATAAGACCGATGAGGATGCCGCCAAGCCAGCCAGCGCCCGTGCCAATGGCCCATATGCCTGCGTTCAGGCCGATAAAGAACGGCAGGGCGAAGACGGCGAGATTGAACAGCAGCCAGCACATGGTACCGATGGCTGCAATGGAAACAAGAATTCCGAGAACGATCATGGTGGTGACTCCGTGCAAAAGGTTGGACGGCTGCGCCTTCCACCACCACCATGGCGCAATCACAGCATAGCAGCATTTCTCTCACCGCGCGAGAAGCGATGGCTTTCGAGGCCAGGCCTGTCCGAAAACTCGCAGTTTGAATGAGAAAGCTTATGCGTCTGGTGGACCAGTATCTGCTGCACCTCTACGATGACCATATCGTTGGGCGGAAGGATGCGGGTTAAACTTTATGACAGAAGTCGATTGGTCAGATCGGGCATTTTACGACGATGGCGAATGGGTAAGCTGGTCAGACATCGATGAGCAGCTTCGTCACAAGGAGTGGGGAGCGAAGTATCCAAACGCCATCCGATCAATGATCCCGTATTTTGAGGACCTGATCTCACTCGCTGAGAGCTACCATCTGGAGACGGGCCTGCATTTGTCCGTGTATGGCGACATCGGTGAGCTGTTCGGTGCCATCACCTACGGCATCAAGTTGAACAAGACCTACGCGCAAGGTTCGGACGGCAGGCTCGAAAACGATCATGTCGAAATCAAAACCATCACACCTTTCAAGACCAAGGACGTAGTGATGGTGGATACATCGAGGCATTTCAGCAAGCTGCTCGTGGTCAAAATTAATGCGGAATTCCAGGTCTCCGGGCGAATGGTCAGCCGCAAGCAATTGCCAAAGCGCTCAGGCCGTTATGTCCGAATTCGTTGGGACGACCTGGCGCTATTGCAGTAGTGCTTATGCCGAACAGGCAGCGCTCACGCGCTGCCGGTCCCGAAACGATAGACCGGGATGCCCATCTTGCGGGCCTTGTCGGCAAGGTTGTCCTGAATGCCCGTGCCGGGGAAGATGATGACCCCGATCGGCATGATGCCAAGCATCTGGTCGTTGCGCTTGAACGGTGCTGCCTTGGCATGTTTCGCCCAGTCAGGTTTGAAGGCGACCTGTGCGACCTTGCGGTTATTGGCCCATGTGGCCGCGATGCGTTCCGCGCCCTTGGGCGATCCGCCATGCATCAGCACCATGTCCGGGTGCTTGGCGTGGACCTGATCGAGCTTGGCCCAGATCGTCCGGTGATCGGTGGCGTCACCGCCCGAGAAAGCGATTTTCGGTCCGGCGGGCAGCAGCACCTCGTTGTCGGCCCGGCGTTTTGCGGCGATGAAGTCGCGGCTGTCGATCATGGCCGAGGTCATCTGGCGATGGTTGACCCGTGAGCCGGAGCGTTGCGACCAGGGCGTTCCGGTGGTGCGCAGATAGATGTCGGCGGCGGTATCGCGGAAGGTTTCCATGCTGTCGCGGCGCTCGATCAGGCTTTGTCCCGCGCCGATCAGGGTTTCGAGCTGGACGGATTTGACCTCGCTGCCATCCTGTTCACGCTGAAGGCGCTTCTGTGCCTGCTCGTTATCGTCGAGTTTGGTCTCGATCCGCTCGACAGCGCGGTGGAAGGTGTTGACGGTGGACCAGAGGATCTCGTCGAGGTCGAAATCGAGGCTGGTGTCGGCCATGGTGGAAATCAGGGCGTCGAAGATGTCCGAGACTGCGCCCTGGATGACGTGATCTTCGGGTGTAGTGCGGGGATCGGCCTCGTCTTCCGAGGGGCGGTAGCCGTAGAGTTCAAGTTCTTCGATGGCATGGCCGGTCGGGGACGTGCTGTGATCGGGTTCGAAATCGTCGTGCGCGTACATGGGATGCTTCCGTCAGTTGGACCGCGACCGTCGCGGCCTTCATGGCGACGAAAGCTCACGGGCGCTCCGGTCTGGCAGCGCGAGCCTCTGGCGAGGGCCTTGATGGCAAAGCCCGGCTGATTTGTTTCGCGCTGTAAAGGCGGGCTTGCCCGCCGACGGAAATCAGTCGGGCGCCGCCATTGCCTGACCGGAGCGTTTGTGGGCCGATCGCCCTCTCGGAAGGCCAAGGCGCGGTCCTCTGCTGGTGACAGGATGCAGCCTGCGCGCATGACAGGATCGGAACGGCCCGATCACGGCCCCGTACCGGCTATGCACTTGAAGCCATGAAGCGGCAGACGTCCTCGGGAGCGATTTGCACCCGGATTTCTGCCCGAACGGCATCCAGCCCGTAAGTTGCGAGATCTTCGTTGAAGTCCCCCATCATGGGCGAGAGCGTGATGGCCTCGATCCCGACTTCGTGCGCCCGGTCCACCAGGCTATCGCGGGCGCTGTCACCTGCCGGATCGTTGTCGCGGACGATATAGAGCCTGCGCAGTTGCGGCGGGAACAGGATGGCAGCGAGGTGTCCGGCCGAGAGCGCGGAAACCATCGGCATGGTTGGCAGAGCCTGACGCAGCGACAGGATGGTTTCGATACCTTCCCCCGCTGCCATGACATCCCTCACGCACCCGAAACGAACCGCATGTCCGAGCAGGTCGCCCATTGCCTTCCTCGGCGGATCGACAGGTGCCTTGCCGGAACCGTCAGGGGCCAGCCATGTGCGGTGCGCACCGGTGATCCTGCCATCGAGGTCGGTGACGGCGGCGATCATGGCGGGCCATGTTTCGGTCGTGCCATCGTCCTCGGGCCGCCAGTAGCAGTTGGGATGGAAGCGCAGATTTGCGGTTTGGCGTAAATCCGTAATGCCGCGACCGCGTAAATACGCTTCTGCGGTACTGCCGATCAGCGGCTGCGTCATGCGCCAGAGGCGGCGTGCTGCCTCGGATGATCCCGATGGTGCTGGCGTTCGGGACGGGCGCGATGGAGGCTGCGGTTCAGGATGCGGCAGGCTGAGGAAGCGCCGGGCCTCTTCGGCAACATCTGCGAAGTCGATCAGGCCGAGCGAGTCCCGGATCACGTCCAGCAGATCGCCATATTCACCCGTGGCCGAGTCCTGCCATTTGCCGGCAATGCCTTTCACGCTGTCGTGCAACCGGACGAACATGGAGCGGCCAGCCGTATTTCGGACATCGCCGACCTGCCAGTAATTGCCCTGCTTGCGACCATTCGACAGATAGTACCTGCATACCGCCTCGGCCTGTCGGCCGAGACGCTGCGCGAGTTCGGAAGCGTTGAGACGCGCCATTATACGGCCTCCCGCTCACCAATGCGCTCAACCGGAAAGCGATGCAGCAGCTTGGCCGTAATCTCCGGCCCCGTTGCATCGACTGGCACGAAGAAGCGCAGTTTCCACGAGATGATCTCGCTGAAGAGGCCATAGGCCCGCAACCGGTCACGCATTGCATCGGTGAAGCCGGTCAGTTCGATCCGGTTGGCGCCCATGACGCGGACGCGGCGCAGTTGCAGCCCTTCGGCAAGATCGAGAATCGTGCGACCTTCGATCAGCGCGGCATAGGCGGTATCCGGTGACAGGTTGCTGGTAACGCCGCTGGTCGAGGCATTGGTGGCCCAGGCCGGCGATACCCGACGACCGATGATGCGTTCGCCCTCGTCGGTCTGGAGCCGATAGACGCGGGAGGTTTCCTGCGGCAGGCGTTTCCAGATCGGCAGCAAAAGCCCAGTCACCATATGCAGGATATTATCGGTGAACTCCGGCACCTCGGCCAGTTCCGCCTTCCAGCCTGAACTGAAGGCGGCACGGTCGGCCTCTATCCAATGGGTCTCGCCCATCGCCCGCACCGGAATGTTCATCGCCTGCATGGGCCGGATCAGCCGCACGCGCCGTTCGATCTCGCCATCATCCAGCATGACGCTGGTGGTCGGGATCTGCACGGCGGCACGACCGGATCGCTCGTTGATGAGTAATCTTGCGCGGGGATCATCCAGTTCCGCCAGGGCTGCATCGAGCGTGACCGGCTGATTGCGTTTGCGCTCTGTCAGGGTCAGGAGCCGCGTTTCCGCGCCGGTGCCCGGATGGGTGTGGATCACCTGCCGGTCGGTGACGATGAAGCTCTCCGCCTTCAGCGTTTCCAGCCCCATGTCATAGGTGCCGGATGCAATCGCCCCGTCGATACGCGCCTGCAGAAGCTGCTCGAAGGCCGAGAACAGAATGCCCTGCAACTCGATGGTCAGCGCCAGCAGGCGGTTGAGGAAGGTGGTGATTGGCGGCAGTTCGTCCTTCACCCCGTTGCTGTCCATCAGCTTCAGCCCTGTGGCGGATTCAAACCGCTCCAGCGAGCATCCCTCGACCTTGCCGCGCACGATCAGCAGATAAAGTTGGCGCAACGCATCGCGAGCATAGGCGGATTCCAGATTATCCTCGGGACGGAACAGCCCCTGACCGCCGGTCTGGCGCTGGCCGCGTGTGATGGCGCCCAGCGTGTCGAGGCGGCGGGCGATGGTCGAGAGGAACCGCTTCTCGGCTTTGACATCCGTGGCGATGGGTCGGAAGAGCGGCGGCTGCGCCTGATTGGTGCGGTTGGTGCGGCCCACCTGAATGGCGGCATCTGCCTTCCAGCCCGGTTCCAGCAGATAATGGACGCGCAGTCGTTGGTTCCGCGCCGAGAGTTCGGCGTGATAGCTGCGTCCCGTGCCACCGGCATCAGAGAAGACCAGAACGCGCTTCTGGTCATCCATGAAGGCCGAAGTCTCGGCAAGGTTGGCAGAGGGTGCACGGTTCTCGACCGCAAGGCGTGTCGATGCACCGTCGCCCTTGCGCACGATCCGGCGCGAACGCCCCGTAACCTCCGCCACCATATCCGTGCCGAAGCGCTGCACGATCTGGTCGAGCGCACCCGGGACAGGTGGAAGCGAACCCAGCTGCTCCAGCATCTCGTCGCGTCGCGCTACAGCTTCGCGGCACTCAACCGCCTGACCGTCGCGGAAGACGGGGCGTGACGACAGGTTGCCCTCGCCATCGGTGAAGGGTTCATAGAGCTGCACCGGAAAGGAATGCTGCAAATACGAGCCGACATATTCCCTCGGAGTGACATCGACGGAAATATCGTTCCATTCCTCGGTCGGGATCTCGGACAGCCGCCGCTCCATCAGCGCTTCGCCGGTCGAGACAATCTGGATGACAGCGGCATGGCCCGCTTCCAGATCGGCCTCAATGGAGCGGATCAGGGTCGGTGTTTTCATGGAGGTCAGCAGATGGCCAAAGAAGCGCTGCTTGGTGCTTTCAAAGGCCGAACGGGCGGCGGATTTGGCCTGCCGGTTCAGCGTCCCCTCGCTGCCGGTGATGTTGGCGGCTTCCATCGCCGCGTCCAGGTTTCCATGAATGACAGCGAAGGCGGCAGCATATGAGTCGTAAATGTGCCGCTGTTCGTCCGTGAGCTGATGCTCGATCAGTTCATATTCGACGCCATCATAGGAGAGTGAGCGGGCGGTATAGAGGCCGAGAGATCGCAGGTCCCGGGCCAGGACCTCCATGGCCGCAACGCCACCGGATTCGATCGCCTCGACGAACTCGGCGCGGGTCTGGAACGGAAAGTCCTCACCGCCCCAGAGGCCGAGGCGCTGAGCATAGGCGAGATTATGGACGGTGGTGGCGCCAGTCGCCGAGACATAGACGACGCGGGCGTCGGGCAGCGCGTGCTGAAGCCGCAGGCCCGCACGTCCCTGCTGCGAGGCGGCGACATCACCGCGTTCACCTTTTCCGCCACCGGCATTCTGCATGGAATGGCTCTCGTCGAAGATAATGGCTCCATCGAAATCGGACCCCAACCATTCAACGATCTGCTTGACGCGGGAAACCTTCTCCCCCCGATCGTCGGAGCGCAGCGTGGCATAGGTGGTAAAAAGGATGCCTTCTGACAGCGTGATCTGCTTGCCTTGCGGGAAGCGCGACAGTGGCGTGACAAGCAGACGCTCCATGCCAAGCGCTGACCAGTCGCGCTGAGCATCCTCGATCAGCTTGTCGGATTTGGATATCCAGATCGCCTTGCGACGTCCGCGCAGCCAGTTGTCGAGAATGATGGCGGCGGACTGGCGGCCCTTGCCAGCGCCGGTGCCGTCACCGAGCATGAAGCCCCGGCGAAAGCGGATCGATCCGGCAGCATCCTCGGGTGCAGCGCTCACATTGTCGAAATGCTCGTCCACGGTCCATGCACCCGCGAGATGATCGGCATGGGCTTCACCAGCATAGATCACCGTTTCAAGCTGGGCGTCCGACAGACGCGCGCAGATGTCAGCGGGCAGCATGGGCCGGTAGGAAGGCTTCGGCGGTGCGACCGAGGCCATGGCGGCGGATTGCACCAGCTTGGTCGGATGCGGCTGCGCGCCAGCAATGCGCAGCGATTGCAGCGCATACTCCTCATAGATCGCATCGGACAGGCGAGCGCCGTCCGGTGGCGTCCAGTCCACAGTGTCATAGGCGAGTTCGACGCCATCAGGATCATTGGCCGAAGCAGCGACAGATCGCGTAACCGCCGAGCGTTCGAGATAGCCCCGCACGGTCTTCGGCGCGGTGGCCGAAGCGGAAACCACGATCTTCGGCAATGACACTGGCAGGCGCGGCGGAACCTGTTCCTCGATCCATCTGATCAGCGTGGCAACATCAGGCGCGATCCCCGGCGAAGCCGGCAAACTGGCGGGATCGTCGGCGGGCAGTTTGTCGATCACGGTCAGCCGCGTGTCGATCGTGGTGCCGTGCTTTGCATAGACCGCGCCATCTACGGCGGCGCTGAACACCACGCGGCCACGGGCCTGCAAGCGGATGAAGGCGTCCCGCCATGCCGGAGCTTCGGGGCCAAAGCCTGCGCCGGTGATCGTCACCAGCCGACCGCCCGGTGCAAGACGGGCCAGCGCCGAGGCAACATGGCGGTAGGCCGCATCGGCGACACGCCCACTGACATTGGCCATGACCGAGAATGGCGGGTTCATCAGCACCACGGACGGGACGGCATCCGGGGCCAGATGATCGTCGATCTGGGCGGCGTCGAAGCGGGTGACGGCAAAAGCCGGAAAGATCTGGGCAAGCAGATCGGCGCGGGTCTCGGCCAGTTCGTTGAGGACCAGCGAGCCACCGATGGTCTGCGCCAGGATCGCCAGAAGGCCGGTGCCCGCCGATGGTTCCAGCACCCTGTCATCAGGTGTGATCGCGGCGGCCGTCAGAGCGGCAAGGCCGAGGGGGATCGGCGTCGAAAATTGCTGGAAGTTCTGGCTTTCCTCGGAACGCCGGGTCTGCGTGGGCAATAGTCCCGCGATCTTTGCCAACACGGAAACCCGTGTAGCCGGAGACGCGGCCTTACGGAAAAGCGCCTTTCCGTATTTGCGCAGGAAGAGAACCGTTGCGACCTCGCACGCCTCATAAGCCATCTTCCAGTCCCAGACGCCGGTAGCATCGGACGCGCCGAAGGCCGTTTCCATAGCACCGCGCAAGGTGGCGGCATCGACACGCTGACCGCGTTCGAGATGGGGGAGCAGGAGATTGGCCGCAGCCAGGATCGCAGGCGCGGCCGCCAGCGGTGTGACCGGATCGGCTACGGGGAAAACCATGTTCATGTCGGGAACCTCAGGAGAGCGGGAAGGACAAGCCCGGACAGCGCTCTCTCTCGACCACCCGGACCTGACCCTTTCCGGCCCACCTCTCACTCTCAAAGCGCAGCATGAAAAAGCGCCCCGACCGGACGGCGGGGCGCTTGTCAGTGTCTTCTCGGGATCATCCGAAGCGGCGACCGGCTTCGGTGAACGTGTATTCATTGGCGGCGATGGTTTCATCGACCGCTTCGTCCGAGGACAGATAGTCATATTCGCGCTCAAGCTGGCGGTAGAGCCAGCGGGCCAGATCGCGCAACGCCTCGATGATCGTCTCCTCGGCATCGGCGGTCATGTCCTGCCAGGTCGGGCTGTCGCGCTCGACCGAGATCGACATGCAGTATTCGTGATAATAATGGCCGCGATGGCTGGCCTCTGCGCGAATCTGATAGAAGTTGCGGCGCTGGATCGCCTGAAGGGCATCGGCGATGCGGTGCAGTTCGGTGTCCTGCGGGGCGTATTCCCGGATCAGGTGCGGCGCCTGTTTGCGGTAGGAATAGAGAGATTCGAAGCAGGCACCGTCCCCTTGTGACCAGAAGCCCCGGAACCAGATGCACGGTTCCAGCCGTGTGCCGCCGCCCATCAACCGGACGGTGCGGGTCTTGAGGTTGAGCCCGAGGATTTCGGCGATGCGCTGGAAATCCTCATAGACGGCATCGTACCAGTCATAGTCGAAGCCGCCCTCACGATACCAGGCGCGGGCCTTGTCCTTCGCCGCGTCGGAAAGTTCTCCCAAGCGATAGACGGTGGTTTCGATGATCTCAGGCATAGGGATCTCTCCCTTCCAAAACCGAGGAAAGCCAGCCGTCAGTATAGATCCAGTCCACTGTTTCGCCGGTGGCAAGATCGAGGACATGCGCACCACCGCCGAAGCCGTCGATGCGCGGTTTCGAGCAGCTATTTGCGTACTGGAAACCCCACAATCCGCTCAGGCCAAATTCGGCAGCGCAGCGTTTGACGAATTGGATGACATGCTCAGGGTCACCCGTGACATCATCACGCATCCAGAGCTGTGTGCCACCATGTTCTGGCTGGATGGAGAGCAGGAAGCCATCCGAGGGCGGATCCTCAGCGGCATTGTCATCCGCCAGAGCGTTGTAGAGATCAAGCGCGCGGGCAGCGTTTTCGGGGGTGCCTACGTCGAGGAGGCAAGAAAAATGCGTGTAATAGTCGGCCATGGCGGTCTCCAGGCATGACATGGCCCGGCGTATGGCCGAGCCGAATGGGATGGAAAGGGTTAAGCTCAGGCGGCCTGCGGCAGGCGGAGCAGATCGGCCGAGGTTTCGCGCCAGAAGGGATCGGCCAACCGGGCCTCCAGCGCAGCGGCGCGATAACGCAGCCGTCTCGCATCACCGGGGTCCGAGGCCCGGAATGCCATACCGCGCAAGCGGCTGGCCTCGGTCACGATCCTGCGTGCCTCGGCATCGGATGCGACTGGCTGTTGCCAGAGGATAATGCCGGCGCGGATTTCACCGGCGAGGACCAGGCGCTGATCTCGGTCCTGAATGAGCATGATGCGCGGCTGAAAATACGGGAAGCTGTCCGGCCCCGTGCAAATATCACCGCGCGCCACGCGCAAGGCTGCGGCCTGGATGGCCTCTTCCGGTGACGGGCATTCGCCAAGCGGGATCACGCGGTCGAAGCTGTTCGCCGCGTCACTGGCGTCATAGCTGGCGACGCCCAGGCAAGAGATGCGCAGCGGCAGCTTTTGCGCTCGATAAAGCGCCGGCAGAATATCGACAGCCAGAATCTGACCGATGGAACGGAAGGTTTCGGAACGGACAAAGGTCATCGGGATCACTCCATGACGGGCGCCGGTGAGCCTCTCTCTCCGACCCTCAACCCGTCACGGCCGAACGGCCCGCACTCTTCCTCTCTGACCGGGGCAGCCCGGTTCCGCCGTCGACGATGGGCAACCATCGCGACGCGCTGAAGGCCGGGTCGCGAGCTTGTCGCGGCCAGGCCGTCGGGGATGAGGCGCGGTCGCGCCTTACCCCCAAGGATCCAGCTCCAGCTTTACCATGTCGTCGTCGCCGTCGAACTCGGCGGCGGGACAAGCGGCGTGGGTGCCGTCCCCGGCCTGGAACACGACGATCTCGACCATCAGCGTGGCGGCGAGGCTGGCGGCGAAGGCGGTGGCATCTGCATAGGACATGGGTTCCGGCTCCTGTCTTTGGAGGCGGGGGACCATCCCCCGCGCGACAGGCGCCCGAAGTGTCTGACCGGATCTGCAATCACCCGAGGGCGTTCGGACTTTTTCCGAATCCCCGAGGGCGGCACGCGCGCGTAAGCCGACCCCTTTGGGGTTGAATGTCAAAGAGACGGATCGGACCAAGGTTTGCGAATGGAATCGGGGGTGGTTCTTCGCATCTGACAGGATGCCGGATACCCGTCGCAGATGCTCTGCCGCGCCAGTCTTGCCACCATGCTGGCATCAGGATCATGTTCCCTTCAGGCCAGAGATGGCTGCCGCTTGTCCTGATGGAGATGGCGGATTGCATGGTGAAGCCGGATTGGACCCGTCCGGTGCAGACCTCGCATCCTAACGGCCCGAACCCTGCGATCGGGTCTTCAGCTCCAAAGCCCATCTGCAATTTCTCGGGCGATCATCGCGCGCGCTTTCATTATCAGGTCATCGCCTGAAGTATCGATATGACCGAAGAAACGGGCACGAGCACCATGAGCTGTCCACTCGGCGTAGCGGCAATATTCACGGGCATCGAGCAGGAACACCCGCATGTCTTCGGCCCAATGGGGCTTTGGCTCCACGACAACAGTGATGCCATCGCGGGTTTCGGTCCACGGTAAGGTACGATCCGACGGGGGGTGTTCGCGGTCTTCCAGAAAAATCTTATCGATGTCGATCATGGCCGGCATGGCGGCTCTCCAAAGAAAAAGCCCGATCACGAGGATCGGGCGAGTTGCGGAAACGGAGGGCGATAAACGGGGCGACCGAAGCCGCCCCGCATGAGTGCTATTCAGCAGCGACCATATGCTGTTCTTCCTCGTCGTCAGCCGGATCGTCCTCGCCATCGCCGGAGAGGAAGTCGGGCAGATCGTCGGCTTCCGCCGCAGCGCCCGATGCCGTATCGACTTCGATACTATCGTCCACCATGCGCAGCGGCTCAGGCAGCCAGCCGGAATCGGCCAGCAGGCGTTCGGCTTCCTTGGCCATGTCGCCCTTCTTGAGGTGTCCGATCAGATCTGCGGCCCGGTCTCCGGCCCCTTCGCGCACAGCTTCAAGGATACGCGGCTTGGTCACGCGGCCTAGATAATTGCCAACTGTAGGCCGCCAGCCCACCGCCACCATGTCGAGGCCGGTCGAACGGGCCAGCCGGTCAGCCTGCGACAGGCGGATGCCCAGCCCGTGCTGGCTGACGCCCGTACCGCTGTAAGGGTTGGGCTTTTCATAGAGCGCGTTGACACCGAAGCTGACGCAATGGGCGAGCAGATCCATGCGCGAACCATCGTCCAGATCGGTCAGCCAATCCCAGAGGGCGGCATCGTCTGCCGGGACATGATCGCCCCAGCGTTCGTGCCGGTCTGCAATGGCCTTGGCGGAAGCGCTATCGCGCAGATCCTCGGCCTGTGCCGGCAGATGGACCTCCCGGACCTGCGCTTCCAGGCAGCCCTTGCTGGAATGCGGCATGAAGCAATCCATGACCAGCCGGTGCAGCAGCGCGGTCATGGCGACATGCGGGTTCACCGCAACCGCATCCCGCAGCGCCAGGGTGCGATGCGCGGTCAGTTCGCTGACCAGACGATCGGGCAGCGGCTTGATGGTGTCGGCCTCGTCTTCCTCCTCCGTTTCGACCTGTTGGCCGCCCAGCGTGATAACCGCACGCATGCGGCTTGCCTCCGGTTCTGCCCGCTGGATCACTTCGCCGGTTTCCGGGTCGATTATCTCTGCCTCCGGTTCCGAAGGCGTTTCATCCTCGGCGCGAACATAGCCGCGCTCGACCAGCAATGCGCCATCGACGTCTATGCTGATGAAGACACCCGCCTTGGCCGTCTGATCCGGATCGAAGGTCATCGGACGGCGCTCGAAGGTTTCAAGCGCCTGTTCGATCTCACCGAGTCGGGCGTCGATCTCGTCCGGCAGTTCATCGGCCTCGACATAGTCTGCTTCGAGCCGGTCATACTCTTTGCGCAGCGTCTCGCGCCTCATGCGCTCTTCCTCGGTCAGGTCGACCGTGGTGCCGACAAGCTGCCGCAGTCCATGATCGTGACCGTAGGGGAAGGTCATGGCGACCTCGACCCACTTCCACCCTTCGGCAGCGATGGCTTCGGCTTCCGCCTTCAACTTTTCGCCCACCAGCCGGTCGAGCAGCACCGGATCTTGTAGCCAGCCACCATCGTCTTGCTGGAAGAGATCGCGCAGCACGCAGCCGCCAGCCTCCTCATAGGCGTCGATGCCGACGAAGAGCACCCGCTTGTCAGCGGCACGGACCGTGGTTTCGGTCAGCATGCGCCGGATGGTATAGGGCTCTTTCTGCCAGCCGTCCTTGATCCCATCCCAGACCTGTTCCTGGCGGGCATGGTCAGAGCTGACGGTGAAGGCCATGAGCTGCTCCAGCGTCATACCATCCTCGGCGTAAGTCTCCAGCAGCGTGGGCGAAACGGATGCAAGGCGCAGGCGCTGTTTCACCACCTTCGTGTCAACGAAGAAGGCGGCCGCGATCGCTTCCTCGGTCATGCCTTTCTCGCGCATGGCCTGGAAAGCGCGGAACTGGTCGAGCGGATGCAAGGGTGCGCGCTCGATATTCTCGGCGAGCGACACCTCGTCGATCAGCACATCGGCGCTGGCCTCCGACACCACGCACGGGACCGGCGCGATTTTGGCGAGGCGCTTCTGCTTGACCAGCAGTTCCAGCGCGCGGAACCGGCGACCGCCGGCAGGCACCTCGAACATGCCGGTTTCCTTGCCCTCGGCATCCACCACCGGGCGGACATGCAGGGACTGGATCAGGCCGCGACGGGCGATGGACTCGGCCAGTTCCTCGACCGAGATCCCGGCTTTGACGCGCCGGACGTTGGACTGGCTGAGAACCAGCTTGTTGAAGGGAATGTCGCGTGAGGACGACAGGGTGATCTTCTGAACGGCAGTGGCCATGTCAGTTACTCCATGACGGACGCCGGTGAGCCTCTCTCTCCGGCTATCAGCCCGTCACGAAGCGAAGCGCCGCCCTCTTCCTCTGAAGAGAGCGACGCCAGCCACAGAAGCTGAAACCCGGAAATCAGGCACTCCGGCTTTCCGTATCGGCGGATGTGCGGGAAAAGCTCACGCCGACGCGGTAGAGCAGACGTTCAGCGGCGCGGATGCTGCCGGTCTCACGAGCGGCCTCGGCCCAGACGGAGATCGGGAAATCGCCGGTGAACAGCAGATCCCGCTCGATGCCCATGCCGAAGGGCAACCGGACTGACTGCATCTCGCCAAGGCTCCACGAACCCAGTTCGGGATGGCCGAGATCGGCCAGACCGAACATGATGTCGCCATCCAGTTCGGTGGCGAGCCAGACGCCTTCACCGAGAGGGTTGAAGAACTTCACGACCGGGATGTGATCCTGATCGCGCTGGCGACTATTCGCTAGCAGACGGTCGCGCTGTGTGCCGGTCAGGAGGATCATGCTGCAGCCCTCCGATCGGTTTCGCTCGCATCCGGCTCTCCGGTGTGCTCGGCAGGCAGATGCGAAAGCAGCCAGTCTGCCGCCTTGCTGGCCTGCGAGGCCGCGCGGACAATGGCGCGGGAATCCTCGCGCATGACCTCCAGCCACGACCCGATATAGTCGGCATGGCGCACGGTCGGCACGATCCCGAGCGCGGCGCAGCTGAAAGCCGCGGTCTGTTCCGCAATCATTTCCTCGAAGGCGTATTTTTTCGAACCAAACGAGCCGGTCAGATCGCGGTTGAGACGGCTGTGATGACCGCTGGCGTGGCCCAGCTCGTGCAGGGCCGTGCGGTGCCAGTTGATCGGCTCGAAATAGGCTTGCGGAGGCGGCACCTGCACATAGTCGAGGGACGGCATATAGAAGGCGCGATTACCACCGATACGGAAGTCGATGCCGGTGGCTCCGATCAGCGCCTCGACCCGAGGTTCGATCAGACCCGGCGGCGGTGGCGGCGCGACTGCCGTGATCTCATCGGGCAGGCCATCGCATTGCGCGGCGTTAAAGACCGTGAACCGCTTCAGGAACGGAATGGCATGCGCATCCTCACCTGTTTCGCGGGCACGGCGCTTCTCGTCCTCGGGGGTGAAACGGTCGGCATAAACGACAGTCGTGCCACGCTCGCCCTTCCTGACATTGCCGCCAAGCGAAAGCGCCTGGCGGAAAGTCAGCCACGCCTGACCAGGGAAGCCGTGCTGGATGACAGCGCCCCAGAGGATCAGAATATTGATGCCGGAATAGCTGCGGCCGGTTGAAGCATTTCTCGGCAGGCCCAGAGGGGCGGTATCGGGTGACGCGCCCCAGGGCTGGACCCAAGGTAGCCGCCCTTGCTCCAGCTCTGCGATGATCTTGTTGGTGATGTCGTCGTAAAGGTTGCTGCGCGCGCCACCGCCTACGGGGCTGCGATCGTGTCTGGCCATCGTGATGATCTCCGCGACGGGCACCGGAAGCCTCTCTCCCAGCCCTCAACCCGTCACGGAAAACCCGTCCGCACTCTCACTCTGAGGGGGTGTTGCGGGGTCTCCCCGCAGAAGGTGTAGGCCGAGACTAAGGCTCGGCCTCAGGGGAAGGCTTTCCCCATCAAGATAGGATATCGAAGAAAACGCAGCTACGGATTCTAGTAGCCTTCGTCATGTTGAACTGAAATCTGGGTCTGACATCGCGTCCTACCTGACCATCAGATCGGTCCTTGAACGCAATACTAAGGCAATCCAGGATCGCGATCCGTCCGTACAAGTTCATGCGATAATCAAGGCGCTTCCGGTTAAGAGTCCGGGATGTACACCAGACCGGTTAGTACGGTGCCTTTGGGTCGTATGAAAGTTTAGTGGCCAACATCGAATTAGGTTCTGGTGGCCTGCGCAGCCAACCGATGGATCAGAACGCGGCTGAGGATCTTTGGATTTTCGCCGGACAGTAAAACCTTTGCGGGTGTGTCGTACCCTTTTCGGACAGCCGGACCGAGGCACTCAATTAGTTGTCGGTCGAGCTCAACTTGCTTGTCAAAAGGATCTTCCTCGTCAACGATATGTGAGACAAGCCCCATTATGAAAGAAAGGCCTCGCGGCACGACGCCACTTACGAGCTCGCGCGCCCTCGGACATATCTTTTCGGCATCGGAGGTGGAATCAGGGTTCCCCCCCAAGGCGCGTTCGATCTCACAGAGTGGTGCGCCACTGATCCACGCAAGGAGCCCTGGGAGGATAAGGTGCAGTTCCTCCGAGCTGAGCTCCGTGTCCCGCTTGCGACCGCAGGAGCCCATGATTTGCCGGCTTACATCGCTTAGGAGCGATCCGCGCGCATCCTCGTCGGCAGACAACCAATCAATCGTCCAAATTAGCCAATCGCTGACCGTGATGGGTAATGCCCCAGCACCATCGGTGATCCGCTGTCGAAGCCGCAGCAGCAATTTCATCGACAGTCCGCTCTGCGAGGCGAGTTCGGCGGTCATATTGTCGACGTCACCGGGGGCATCCTGCACGATTGCCTTCTTGAGATCGGCGATCTTTGCTCCGAACTCGGCTTCCGCGTGACGCTTGCGAGCGGCGAAGGCACCAAAGGATTTGCGCAGATCGAATAGGACGTTGGGCTCTTCGACGCCTTCGGCTTCACGCAACGCCGCCATGCGATTGACGACGTAGCGAACATCGGCATCAACGGTTTGCCCCTGCATGAGCCGGTCGAGTACGATTTCGAGCGGGTCTGAAATAACCACGCAGCGATCGTCTTCGGGGAGGACGGACTTCAGCTTTTCGATCACCTTCCAACCCAAGGCCTTGCCGGCAGTAAAGCTGATCATCGGCTCTGGGATGAGGAGGACAACGCCGTTCGCGAGGTGGCCTGCTCGCCCCGCTCGGGCGGCGGCGTTCAGTATCTCATGGGCTTCGAGATCGGCGCGGCCTTTGCTGTCAGCATCGGCTCGCTTGTCTCCGGCGAGAATAGCGAGATGGGCGGGCAGATTGAGGCCCTGGGCAAGCGTTGGTGTTGCCACGATCGCCTTGGCTCCGTTCGCGCGCTTGAACATGCGCTCTGCAAGATCGCGCTCCAGACGAAGCATGGCCGAGTTGTGTGGCACGGCAACGGCAGGCTCGGGGAGCAGTGAGTGCTTCAAATCGCCGAGTTCTGCCTGCAAAGCATCCCAGCGCTCCCGCTCGGCCTCAGTAGCGTCGATCGTATCACCAAGCTCGGTGGCTATATCCTTCGCCACCGAAACCGCGTCGTTCTTCGTGTTGACGAAGACGATGGACTTGATGCCGCTGCGGGCAGCGGAAACCGCGAGCCGCACGGCGACGTCGTTTGCGTTCGGCTTGATGGTGATCGGACCGTATTTGATGTCACCTGCTAGCTGGACCGGAGTTTCCAACACCTGCGTCATGACGCAATGAGCGGTCTTCTGGCCCAGCCAATTGTGCTGGAGGCCCCAAATCGCCCATGGATGCGCCACCAGCTCGCGCGCGGCGGCGACGCGAAGACCTTTGGCCCGCTTTCCTTTCTTCCTGTTCTCGGCAAGCTGAGCGGCCATGGCGGCCTTCTTTGCGGCGTCGATTTCCTCGTCCTTGTAGATCAGGACGCCGCGTGCCTGTCGGCTCGGCTTCCAGAGAAGATCGACGCATACGCAGTCCCGGCCGGTGAGCTGATTGATCCACTCTCCGAACTCGGGTCCGTTCTTCAGCATGGCGGACAAGAAGAGGAGATCGGCGTCCGGGGCGATATGGTTGAAGGCGAGTACGCACAGCATGCTGTCTAGTGCACGCCGAATCTTGCCCGATTGCGGGCTGAGAAGATGGCATTCGTCGAACACCAGAAGACCGACGTCGGAAAATGCCTCGGGCGCGAAGGATAGCATCGCAAGACATCGTTCGGGGGTCATTACCTCGATTTCCCGTAGTTGCGCGTCGAGCTGGAACAGAAGATCGAAATCGCTGGAAACGACGGAGCCGAGGAGGTCCTGGGGGAATATCTCCTGCAGGTCGCCCGTGAGCTGTTCGACAAGCGCATGTGTAGGCGCCAGGAACACGACCTTCTTGCCTCGCGCGAGCGCGCCCGCCAGCTTCAGCGCCGACACCGTCGTCTTGCCCGCGCCGGTGGGCAGGACGACGACCGCGGATTTGCCGGTCTGGTGGAAGCCCACGGCGATGGCATCGCGGTGGTTTGGCCACAGGTAGGGAAAGAGGCTGGCTCTGGCGTGGATCCACTTCGCCCAGAACTGTGCGTCGGCTCCATCGGGAGGCGGCAGATCGGCCAAAGCAGCCTGCGCGATCCCGTCGTGCGCCGCGATCAGGAGCGCAGCCAGATGATGGGGACCTGCGAAAGCGTTCAGAAGAGTTCCGCCGAGCAAATCACTATGTTGGTCGTCCAGCACAGCGGAAAGCTGAAGCACCCTCTGAAAGGCATGACGCGGGGCTTCAAATCGACCGGCGGCGGTCTCAGGAACCGGAAGGTTGAGTAAGCGGGCCGCAAGCATTTCGATACCTGTGGCGAGAGCCTCGAACAATGCGGCGAGCGCTCGCTCGTCCAGGCTTCGTTCGCCCCGGTGCGTGCGCCAGCGAGCAGCCCGCTCGACGATGTGGTTGAGCTGGCCACGGGCAAGGTTGGCGATGTGTTCGGCGAGAATTGTCGCCTCATACGACTGGCCTTCGCGCCTAGCATGAATCTGGGCCGCAGCCTCATTGGCGTCGGCATATTGCTCTGCGGCCAGGAAAAGCAGTGACGCCGCGATGGTTGGGTCGACACGATCCCGGTCGATATTTGCCACTGCGGGTCCGTCGGGCGCGGAAGCCACTTGCCTGCGAGCGAGAAGCTGTTGGGCCGTGCCTGCGACAAATGCAGCGGCCCTGCGCAAGGTGCCGTCGGTATTGAGTGACGTGACCAGCTCATAAGTGTCCGAGATACGCTCGAGCGACCATCCGGAATCCTCATCGCCCGAGGGCGCGCCACTCGTGCCGCCCAATCGCGCCGATACCAGATTGGCGAAGTGGCTGGTCAGGAGGGCCGGTATGTCGTCAGGATCAAGTCCCGGCACAGGCGGCGCCGATCGCAAGAGCTGGGCTGTGGTTGCGTCGAACATTCAGGCCTCTTGCTCTTCGAGTTCGCCGAGATAAGCAATCGCCTGGATCGAGAGGGCGTCGAACCAGTCGCGGACCTTGCCCTCGATTATCAGGCTGGCACCCACACGGCGCTCCTGACTGAGGCCGTCCAGCGCATCGTAACCCTTAAAGAGCTTTTGCCGCTCGGCCTCGCTGTCCTGGCCCTTGGGCAGGGCGAAGGCCGCTCGGTAACGCCGTTGGCTGCGATCCATGACACTCGCCGCCAGCTTGGCGGCGTCGCCTTCGTCAATACCCCCCATGCGGAGCAGCGCGGAGGCCGTGGCGACGAGTTCGGCTGCGCGCTTGTTGCGATGGCGATCAAGAAAAGCGGGTATGACCTTTTTAAGAAATGTGTCTCTGGGATTGTCAGTGCATTTGTCTTCAAAGACCGTCGTCATGACGACTTTAGATTTGTCGTCCGCAAGTTCGATCATCAGGCCGTCGAGCCCTTGGGATGTGGCGCTCACATGCGGGTCTTTCAGGAGCACATCGCGGCCATAGGCCTGTCGCGCGGCGATCCAGGAGATGGCTTCGAACATGAAACCGTCTCGCTGCCATCGCGGGTAGCCGGTACGCGGACTCTTACCGTCTTCCTGGACGGTCATCCTGATGCGCGCTTCGGTGCAAAGATCTGCATCCGAGAAGGCTGGAGCGGCGGGAAGGAGTTCTCTTAAAACATAGGCGGCGTAGGCTGCCTGACCCATGGCGATGATCGCGATCAGCTTTGAAAGGGTTGGCTCGTCCTGTGCTGTCCAGCGGTCGCCAACGCACGCGGCGTCGATCGAGACGGTTTGAGTAAGCAATGACGGCGTCGCCGTTGCAGCAGTGATTGGCGGCTCTACTAGGTCCACGTCGTCGGATTGCTTCATATCCCCCCCCAGAGGATCAGTAAAAATTTCGAGCTTTCATCTTGATAGTATCGGTGTTCAGATCAGGAATATAGGTATCGCGTACACCAAAGGGCCTCGGTGGCGTCTCACTTGAAACGGAACCAGAGCTGCGCCGGGGCTGATCTCTGCGACCATTGGAAACGGGAAATCCGCGTCATCGATTGAAGTGGGAGGAGGCAAATTTTGACTATTGTATGCTTGGGCTGGGGGTCGCTGATATGGCGCCAGGGCACTCTGCCGGTTCGCGGCGAGTGGCAGCCGGACGGCCCCGTCCTTCCGCTGGAGTTCGCCCGCGAATCAAATGACAAGCGGATAACCCTTGTCATTACTCCAGGCGCGCCAATGATAACCGCGCTCTGGGCCGAGCTTGATGTCGAAACGCTCCACGAGGCGAAGGCAGCGTTGGCTGCACGGGAGGGAATTTCTGAAGCAAACATTAGACGGAGCATCGGCGCATGGAGCGCAGATACCGGTTCGAGCGATACCATTGGTCATTGGGCCGAAGGAAAAGGCTTTGCCCATGTCGTATGGACAGCGCTCAAGCCGAAAATCAGGTCGGAGTATCGGACCCCCTCGGCCGCCGAAGTGTTGGGGCATCTCGCATCACTTGCAGATGAGGCCCGCGGCCGAGCTGAGGAATATGTGCGGAAGGCTCCCCAGCAAATAGCGACGCCGTATCGCGCTGCGATAGAACAGGTGCTGGGATGGACGCCGCATGGTGTGACATAGGCACGTTGTGCGTGTCTCACTGGCCAGACCGCACAGAGGCACCACGACATAATGTAGGAAAAAGATGATGGCGCTTACCGCTGCGCAAGAATTTCTAAGAGTGGCGCAGATGGTATCTGACCTCACCGTGAGCGTGCCGATAGCTTTGATATCAAAGGAACGTATCAGCGAGATCGAACAGCGCGCTCCAAGCGACCCAACAATAGGTGCCCTCAATGCGGAGCTGCGTAAGAAGCTCAAGGCAATCGCCCGTCCCGAAGACTATACGCAGATGGCCCAAGCCTATGAGGCATATGCGGAGGCATCTTTTTGTCTTGTTATGGCTGACCGCGGCGTGCAGCTTGAGCGGACGCCTGGCACCGGGAAACTAAATCAGAAGCGACCCGACTTCGTACACCATCATGGAAACGGCGACATCTACTTCGAGGTGAAAGCGCTTGAGATCGCGGCGCCAATAGCGCGCCATAAAGAGATCGCCCATCAGGCACTGGAGATAGCAGCGGACCTTGACCAGCGCGCGCGTGCCGGGAGTTCATTTCGGCAATCCGTTGGAAATCTCAGGGCCGCTTCCGGGAATGCCTCTCGCCGAACGCCTATGCGCTACGGTCGATAAGATCGCCAACAATGTGAAGCCGGATCAGATTCACTACGGAGCAACAGTTCTGGTCGTCGATCTAGGTAACGACGCTCAAATCCTCTTCACCCACGCTGGGAGATTTGACGGCTTTTTCTAGGAAATGAGAGAGTGCGGCCTTTCGCGATTTCCGATCCAGCGCATAGGCGGTTTGCTTGAATTCAATCCCATCAAGTAGTCCCTGAATGTAGCCAGAAATTGTGTCGGCAGCCATGATCAGGGCTGTATCGAGAGTATGGATATATTTGCTCGTAACGGTTCCCTTAGAGTGGCCAACCAATGCGGCAATTGTGACCTCGGTAAACCCAAGGTCATTGGCGATACTCGCGAAGCTATGACGGAGGACGTGCGGGGTTACATCGGCGAGCTGAGAGGTTCTGAAAATCTGTTTCCAATGATTTGGGAAGCTGCCAAATGCATTGTCCTCGTCCTGGCCGGGAAAGACGTACGATCCCGTCGCAGTCTTTCGACGCTCCTCCAGATATTCGACGACAGCAAGCCCGACAGGGCGAACGGACGCACCTTCCTTGCTGTCTGTCAGGCGCAGGCAGCTCGCGTCGGTGTCGGCCTCGCGCCACATGAGCCCGATAATTTCACTTCGCCGACATCCGGTAAGCGCAATCTGACGAATTAGATCGACTGTCATTGTGAATTTTGGGTTCTCGGCTGCTGCGCGAAGAATCTCCCCCAAAATCCTGTACTCGGCTTCCGTCAGCCGCCGGTCACGAACATTGTCCTTCGGCTTGCGGATGCCATGTGCCGGATTGGTCGTTATGATCCCGGCTTCCATTGCGTAGGTGAAGATGCCGCCCAGAAGCCCGATCGTTCGCGTGGCGGTGCCGGCACCGCCCGTGACGACGGCCTTGCCACGCAGTTTCTTGGTTTTGACGGACACGGCGGTTTTACCGGCCATAATGTCCTTCATGACCTTGGTGATGTCGGTTTTCGTGAGATCTTTGACGCGCCGGTTGCCGATGAGGGGCGTGATATGTCGGTGGATTCGGCCGGTGTCGGTGATGATGGTCGTTGCCTTTTTCGGCCGACCACCTTTCCCGAGGATAAGGCCAGCGTCGAGATCCTTCAGGTACATGGAGCACAGCTCCTTCACGGTAAGCGCCTGATGGTCGAGCAGGCGTTCTTCTGAAGGGTTGTCACCCTGTGCTACGCGGCCAAGTTGCACCTTGGCTTCTTGCCGCGCAGTTTCTGCGGTCCAGATTCCGTGAAGACCTATGGTGTAGCGTCGGGTTCGACCTGCCGCCCGGTACTGGATCAGATAGCTGCGCTTGCCGGATGCGAACACGCGCAGGCCGAAACCTGGCAGTTCGTCGTCCCAGATGAAATAGTCCTTCTCACGGACTGCTGCCGCGTCCACGACGCGCTTCGTCAGCTTGGCCATTATGCGATACCTCCTTGGTGAACCCGCTGCTTCCGCGGAAGCGCCACGGAAGCAGCAGGAGGAAAGTCAGAGCGAAGCTTCGGATATGAATTTCGGTGAGGCGAGAGTAATTGTCTATTAGTTTCAGTGGGATATCGTGCCATAGCGTGTCCTAGCGTGCAATTCGGATAGTCAGCCCAAATTGCTCCGAAGGCAGAGGTCACAGGTTCGAATCCTGTCGGGTGCGCCATTTCAGAACAGAACTATGAACGTTATTCACTGCCGTTTCCGCGCTGAAAGCAGCAACCATTCATAATTTCAACAAGCTGTCAGCAAAAGCAGTTTGAGCAAAGCCGGGTTGGCCGAAAGGCCATACTGGCTTTATGAAGGTGCATGACCACGCTTCATACCCTCATAACCACCGAAAACGCCCGGCAGGAAATCAAGAAAAGCCGCTTTCTGGCCATTGCCGGCCCGATTGATTCCGAAATGGCTGCAAAGGCCTTCATCGCACAGCATTCCGATCTTACCGCCAACCATAATTGCTGGGCATGGCGGCTGGGCCAGAACTACCGCTTCAGCGATGATGGTGAGCCTTCCAGCACCGCAGGCAAACCCATCCTGCAAGCCATTGACGGCCAGTCTCTGGATCGCGTGGCCGTTGTCGTTACCCGCTGGTTTGGCGGAATATTGCTGGGAAGCGGCGGCCTGATACGCGCCTATGGCGGAACGGCAGCGCTTTGTCTGCGCACTGCTGCCAAAACGCCTCTGATTGAAACCACGCCGTTGAACATCACCTGTATTTTTTCCGACCTTGCCCTTGTCGAGGCACGGCTTTCGACAATTGCCGCAATACAGATAACAGCGCGCAAATACACAGAAATGGGCGGCGAACTGACACTTGCTGTTCATGTGCCTGAACTTGAACAAATCATTGCCCTGATTAATGACCTGACCAGTGGGCGCGCCATCATCAACACCTGCCTCGCACAAGAATAGATGCTGGCTCTCTCCTTGACCCGAATCCTTTTGTAGGCTCAGTTGCAGCCGCCCGGCACGGGCTGGCTTGAGCGTGTCGTGATCTTTCAGGCTCACGCGCTTGCTTTAAGTTTTGTTTTTACGCATGTCTTTATCCCGACCCTTAGGTTCGGGAGACAGACTTTATAAAGGATTGGCAATAATGAAAACGGTTTCGACCGCAAAGGTCCATGGTGGGGTTCAAGGTGTCTATACGCACGCTTCTGAAAGCTGCGCCTGCGATATGACCTTTGCCGTTTTCACCCCGCCACAGGCTGAAAATGGCCCGGTGCCTGTTTTGTGGTATTTATCCGGCCTCACCTGCACTCATGCCAATGTGATGGACAAGGGCGAATACCGGCGCATGGCGGCTGAACTGGGCCTGATGATCATCTGTCCTGACACCAGCCCGCGCGGCGAAACAATCCCCGACGAAAAGGACAATTGGCAGTTCGGTTCTGGTGCAGGCTTTTATGTGGACGCCACTCAAGCCCCTTATGCGCAAAATTACCGCATGTATTCTTACATCACGCAAGAGCTGCCGGAATTGATTGGCGCCAACTTCCCCGCCGACATGAGCAGGCAGGCCATATTCGGCCATTCAATGGGCGGGCATGGCGCATTGACCATTGCCTTGAAAAACCCGGAGCGCTTTCGCAGTTGCTCAGCCTTTGCACCCATTGCTCAACCCAGCACTGCCGGATGGTCGCAGCCGGCACTGGAAAAATATCTTGGTCCGGATGAGAAAGACTGGCGCGCCTATGACGCAACCTTGCTGATCAGGGACGGCCACCGTTTTCCTGAATTTTTAGTCGATCAGGGCACGGCTGACGGTTTTCTGGATGAGGGCCTGCGCCCCTGGCTGCTGGAAGAAGCCTGCCGCGAGGCGGGCATATCGCTCACCTTGCATATGCGGGACGGTTACGACCATTCCTACAATTTTATTTCCACCTTCATGGATGATCATCTGAAGTGGCACGCCAAGCGGCTGAAATAATTTAGAGCGTGTCACGATCACGCTCATAATGTTTCCTGAGCGGAAATGGTGGCAACCACCCTTCACGGCGAATGGTCCATAATTCATAGGTTGGTTGCAACTGGTCTGGCGCATCAAGTGAACCAAGGTTCACCTCAACTTCATCACCGGTACGCGCAAAAACAGAAGAGCCGCAATCGGGGCAAAAATAGCGTCCCTTATAGCTATGCGTTGCCCCTTCAACCGTTACTGCCTCTTGCGGAAATATTGCAGAAGCATGGAAAAGCGCCCCATGATGCTTTCGGCAATCCAGACAATGGCACAAGCCGACCCGGCAGGGGCGGCCTGACGCCACAAGCCGGACTTTTCCGCAAAGGCATCCTCCGGTAAAGCTGTCCATATTTTTTCTCATCAGAAATACTAAAGCATTTTGTGAGTACAGATGGAATCATCTGTACTCACAAAATGCTTTGAAAGCCCGTACTGGCCCCTTGAGACTGAGGCAGATAAGATAGCTCTCAATACCAAACTGATCTGAAAGCCCTTTGCTGCATGCCCTTTCGATTTGTTCACACGGCTGATCTGCATCTTGATTCTCCCTTGCGCTCACTGGCCATGCGCAGCCCCGACCTTGCCGCGCTGGTCAGCGATGCAACACGTCAGGCCCTAATCGCCATTGTTGATTTATGTATGGAAGAACAGGTGGACGCCCTGATCATTGCCGGTGATCTTTATGATGGCGACCAGACATCAATGAAAACGGCGCGCTTTCTTGCCAGTCAGATGCACCGCTTGCATGAAGCGGGCATTGAAACCTTCATCATTCGTGGCAATCACGATGCCATGTCGAAAATCACACAGGAACTGGACCTGCCCTCATCGGTCAGACGCTTTTCCGGCCGGGCGGGAACTGTTGATCTTGTCAGCGGCAATCTGGCTGTTGCCATCCACGGCCTGAGCTTTTCCAAGCCCCATGCCCCTGAAAGTCTGCTCGAAAAATATGCCCGCCCGACACCGGATGCAGTCAATATCGGCATCATGCACACCAGCCTTGACGGTGCGCAAGGCCATGATCTTTACGCCCCTTGCAAAGCATCGGACCTGCATGGCTGGGGTTTTGATTACTGGGCACTGGGCCATATCCACATGCGGGCGCAACATGTCGGGGACAGTACAATCATCATGCCGGGCATGCCACAGGGGCGCGACATCAATGAAGCAGGAGAAAAAACCGTTACCCTTGTAACCGTTCATGATGATCGCAGCCTGACAATTGAAGAACGGCCAACCAGCATTGCCCAGTTTGAGCGCATAGCAATCGACCTTTCGACAGCGCAGACATGGCAGGACGCCCTTGAATTTATTGAGACAGGCATCGGCAAGGCCCGCGACCAGACACGCTCGGCCCATCTGGTCGGGCGTCTGCACCTGACCGGCACAACCGCCTTGTCATGGCAATTGCGCCGGGACCGTGATCTGCTACTGGCAGAAGCCGAACAGCGCGCTGAGGGTTTTCATAAAACCTGGATTGAAAAAATCGGGATCACAACCACAGCCCCGGCCGCCACTTTTTCTGGCAGCCTGAGCGCCGACCCGGTTCTGGAACTGGGCGAACTGATCCAGAACGACATTCTCCACCAGCATGGCATTCGCCAGACCATTCATGAGATGGTTATGGAATTGCGGGCGGATCTGCCTCATGAGGCTCGCGGTTTTAGTGGCGATAGTGAAAGCGCATTTGAGGCTCTTATTGATCAATTGCTTGCAGAAGGAAGTCAGGACATGCTGGCCCGGCTGAAGCTGGATACATCGGTGAGTAACTGATGCGCCTGCGCCGTCTTGATCTTACCCGCTACGGGAAATTTACTGATTATTCGATCGACTTTGGCGAACATGTCGCCGCAACACCGGATTTTCACATTATTTACGGGCTAAATGAGGCAGGAAAATCGACCTCCTTGTCAGCCTATATCGATCTGTTATTCGGCATTGAAGAGCGCACGACATATGGTTTCCTGCATCAGGGCAAAGCCATGGAAATCGGCGCCTGTCTGGAATTTGGCGGGCAGGAACATGAATTCAGGCGCCTCAAGCAGCGCGCCAATTCCTTGCAGGATGTTCAGGGCCAGCCGGTCAATGAAGCGCTGCTGAGCGTGCCGCTGGCCGGCCTGACGCGCGACACCTACCGCATGATGTTTTCGCTTGATGATCAGACGCTGGAAGAGGGCGGCAATGCCATTCTTGCAAGCAAGGGTGATCTGGGTGAATTGCTGTTTTCGGCAAGTGCTGGCCTTTCCGGGGTCAATTCCATATTGGAAGCCGCCATTTCAGAGGCCGATGGCCTCTATCGTAAACGGGCCAGAAGCACGAAGATTGCGCTTCTCAAGCAGCAGATTGGCGAGCTTAAAGCCCAGTGCGATGAAATTGACACGCAAGCCTCAACATATCGAAACCTGGTGAGCGCGCTTGAACAGGCAACAACGGCTTATGATGAGGTCATGGAGGAGTTTGGCGCCGCAAAAGCACGCAATGACCAGATCGCGCGCATTTTGCGCGTCTATCCTCTGACACTCGACTATGCGCGGGGAACAGCCCGGCTTGCCGAATTTGAGGATTTGCCCCAGCCTCCCGCAGAATGGGCCACAACAATTTCCGATTTGATTATCGAAGAGGCACGACTTCAAACCAGACAGGCCGGTCTTGTTCAGCGAGAGCAAAAGGCATGTGAAGAACAAAGCCGCATCGTGGTTGAAAGCCGCCTGCTTGAAATGGAAGATCGCCTTGAAGAACTGAACGAGGCCACCAGCCGCTATATAACCGCAGAAGAAGACCTGCCCAAAAGACAGGCCGCATTGCTGGAGGCAAAACGCAGGCTTGATCTTATCCTGGCCAAGCTTGGCCAGTCAGACATTGATGACCCCAAAACGCTGCTGGTTCCGGTGGCGACGCTTGGAATCTTGCGTGATCTGATCAGCGAACAATCCGGCATTGAGGTGGCCTTGCACACGGCCAGACAGGAACATGACGCGGCCCGCCAGGCGCTTGAAAAAGAACAGCGCGACCGGCAGGCTCTTGATGGTCAGGGCACCCGGCTTGACGCAGGCATGAGTGCGGCGTTGCAATCATTGCTGGCGCAGTTGCACGATGGCAATCTCATTGCCGAATTGCGCCTTGCCGAACGGGCGGTTTCAGCCAGACGCCAGAATTTTTCCGATATCACAGCCCGGCTTCACCCATGGTCGGGGGATGGCGATGCGCTTTGCAAGATCATGCCTGTTGCAACAAGCCTTCTTGAAGACTGGCAGCAACGGGCCAATGACCTTGCCAGGCGTCGCGCCCGGATCATGGAGCATGACAGAGAGCTTGCAAGCACGCTGGAGGAAGAAGAAGCAAGATGGGCTGCACTTCGCAGTGCAACCGATATCATGGAGGATGAGGCAGCAAATGCTGTTCTTGGCGCGCGTGACGCTGCCTGGGCACAGCATCTGAACATGCTCGACCGGGAATCAGCCGATCATTTTGAAGCGCAGATGCGCAAGAATGATGCTGTTATTGCTGCACGCCTCAACAGCGCCAGAGAGCTTGAAGAATTGCGAACCCTGTCTGCGAGGCTGGCGACAACCCGGGCACGCCGCACCCGCCAGCAGCATCTGCTGCAAGACGTCGATGACGAGTTGCAAGCCCTGAAATGTGAGATCAGGGCACAAACACCGGCTGAAATCAAACTTGACGACCAGCTAGAGCGCCGTGCGTCCTGTCGGACGCACAAAGGACGCTCTAACTCTTTGAATGAGCATCGGAATCATCCAAAAACCGATTCCACTTTTTGGTCCGATGCTCTAACGCCCGGATCATGGCTGGCAAGCATCAGACAATGGATGGAGGCTCATGCGGCGGCGCTGCTGGCATGGGAGGAACTGCGTCAGAGCCTGCGGGACGCTAAGGAGGCGCACACGGCTCTGGCGTCCATACAGGGTGGACTTGGCGCAATCCTGACAAAAGTCGGGATCGCGGTTGATGGTCTTGATCTTGCAGCCTTGCGGCAGGCGGCCGACACAATGCTTGCCGCCCAGACACAGATGCAAGCAAGACAACTGGAGGCAGACAAGCGCGCAAGCGATCTGGAGGCAAATCTTGTTTCCCGCAAAGCCGCAGTTGATCATGCCACAGCCAAAGCCGATCTGTGGCAAAAACGCTGGCTGGAAGCCCTTGCAGGCACCTGGTTTTCAGATCAACACAACAGCATCGGTGCGGTTCGTGAAATTCTCGATACTGTCGCCAGCCTGCCCGACGCCTTGCGCGAAAATGCCGACATGCAACACCGCATTGCGGCCATGCAGGCTGACCGGAAGGCATTTGTCCATGCCATTGGCCAGCTTTATGAGCGGCTCGGGGATCAATTTGACGCCAGCAACCCGGTCAGTGCCGCCAAAGCCCTGAGCCTGCGCCACGAGGAAACCAGACGGGCCAGGGCAAAGCAGCAGGAATATGAGGCCATTCTTGCCGCTCTTGCAGCAGAGCGCGAGGAACTGGAAGACAAGATTGCGCTTCATGAAGTGCGCAGCAGGCAACTGACAGAGTTTTTCCAACTCGATACGCTGGCCGAAGCCCAAAAGGCGCTAGAGGCTTGCGGCAAAAGGGATGAGTTGATCAAGCAGCAAAGCAGGCTTGAACAGCAGATTGTAAGCGATATGCAGCTACCATCGCTGGATGCTGTGCTCACCAGCCTGGCAGACATGAACGGGCCTGAATTGCAACGCGAACAGGCTCAATTGCAAGCGAGCCTTGAAGACCTTGATCAGCGGGCAAAAGACCTGTTTGCCAACAAGGCGCGCGCAAATGATGCACTGAACACCATTGATGGCGATGATGAGGTTGCGCGGCTTATGGCCAAACGGCAGACGCTGTTTCTGGAGATGGAAGAGCGCGCGCTCCAATATCTGCGCCTCAAAACGGGCAGCCTTGTCGTTGAGCATGGTATTCGCGCCTATCGCGACAAACACCGCAGCGCCATGATGAACCGGGCCTCCGAAGCGTTTCGGCTGATCACCCGTAATGAGTATTCCGGCCTTGCCACACGTTCTGACAAGGAGCGCGAAACATTGATCGGCTTGTCACGCCATGGCGGTTCGCGACTGGCAAGCGAAATGTCAAAGGGAACACGGTTTCAGCTTTATCTGGCGTTGCGCCTTGCCGGTTATGAGGAATTTGCCGCGTCCCGGCCTTCGGTTCCCTTTATCGCCGACGACATTATGGAGACATTCGACGAGCCGCGCTCTGAGGAGGTGTTTCGGCTGTTTGAGCAGATGGCGCATGTCGGACAGGTTATTTACCTGACCCATCACCGGCATTTATGCGAAATTGCCGCGCAAATCGTGCCATCCGTAAAAATTCACGAAATTGCATAAGGCATGATCCCGGCTCGGGATCATGCTCTAAAGCCTGTCTCCCGAGACTTGAGAACCAGTTTTGGGATAAAGACATGCGTAAAAACAAAAGCTTAAAGCGGGTCGCGTGAATCTGAAAGATTGCGATACGCTTTAGCCAGTAATCGCTCCCTCATTGGCAGGGCGGGCAAGGGTTGCGAATTTGGCTAAAACACCGCGCCTGTAGCGTGGTTGCGGCTGCTTCCATGCAGCCCGTCGCCTGGAAAGCTCTGCCTCATCCACATGCAGATGCAAAAGCAGCTTATATGCATCAATAGTGATGGTGTCGCCTTCTTCGACCAGTGCAATGGTGCCGCCCTCATAGGCTTCTGGCGCGACATGACCGACCACCATGCCCCAGGTGCCGCCCGAAAAGCGCCCATCCGTGATGAGGCCAACCGTTTCGCCAAGCCCGCGCCCGACCAGTGCTGAAGTGGGGGCCAGCATTTCGGGCATGCCCGGACCGCCCTTTGGCCCCAGATAGCGCAGCACCACGATATCGCCTGCCTTGATCTTGTCGGCAAGAATGGCATCCATGGCCGATTGCTCATCATCAAACACACGGGCCGGGCCGGTAATGACCGGGCTTTTCAGACCGGTGATCTTGGCCACGGCACCATCTTCAGCCAGATTGCCCTTCAAGACAGCCAGATGGCCTTGCGCATAAAGTGCTTTGTCAAACGGCATGATGACATGCTGGTCAGTGCGTGGCGTATCGGGCACATGGGCCAGCTCTTCAGCCAATGTGCGACCGGTAATGGTCAGGCAATCGCCATGGATCAGCCCTTCCTTGAGCAGGATTTTCAACACCTGGGGAATGCCGCCAGCCTGATGCAGGTCAACCGCCATATATTTGCCTGAAGGTTTTAAGTCACACAGCACCGGCACTTTGCGGCGCACACGCTCAAAGTCGTCCAGCGTCCAGTCAATTTCGGCTGCCTGCGCGATCGCCAGATAATGCAGAACCGCATTGGTTGAACCGCCAATGGCCATGATCAGCGCCACTGCATTTTCAATGCTCTGACGTGTGATGATGTCGCGTGGCTTGATATTTTTCTTCACCGCCTCGACCAGTATGCGGCCAGATTCTGCCGCACTTTCCAGCTTCTCCTGATCGGGACTGGCCATTGTCGAAGAATAAAGCAGCGACATGCCAAGCGCTTCAAAGGAAGAACTCATCGTATTGGCCGTATACATGCCGCCACAGGAGCCGGTTGTCGGGCAGGCATTTTGCTCAATACCTTCAAAATCCTCCTTGCTCATCGTGCCAGCCATGAAAGCGCCAACGGCCTCAAAGGCCGAGACAATGGACAGATCCTCGCCTTTCCAGCGGCCGGGTTTGATGGTGCCGCCATAAACATAGATGGCTGGCGCATTGGCGCGTAAAATACCAATCATGCCGCCCGGCATATTCTTGTCGCAGCCGCCCAGCACCAGAACCCCGTCCATCCACTGGCCCTGCACGGAAAGCTCCACGCAATCAGCAATGACCTCGCGTGACACGAGAGAATATTTCATGCCTTCAGTGCCCATCGACATGCCATCTGAAATGGTGGGGGTGCCAAATGTCTGCGGATTGGCGCCTGCTCCCTTGATCGCAAGAACAGCAGCATCCGCCAGCGGCTGGAGACCGGCATTGCAGGGCGTGATGGTGGAATGGCCATTGGCAATGCCAATCATCGGCTTGTCAAAATCAGCCTTTTCATAGCCCAGCGCATAATACATGGCCCGATTGGGGGAGCGGGCCACACCTTGCGTGATGTGTTTTGAGCGTTCGTTGAAAGGCATGATGGATTCTCGTGTCTAGAAAGCGCAAAGACAGGATGATTGCACGTGGGAACTTTACGTCAACATCAAAAAGAGCAATGCAAAATATATCTTATCGGAGGCAGGATCACAATTGCCAGGCCTGGAAAGCCATATCAGCCGGCCCGACAGAAAGTCGTCTGGCTGGGCAGAAATAAAAATTGACAGAACGGATGAGAAATGGTGCCGCTTAGGTGACTCGAACACCTGACCCCATCATTACGAATGATGTGCTCTACCAACTGAGCTAAAGCGGCCCGGAAAAGCGTATTCTCCGAGAATGCGGGCGTGATAGCTGCAAGCCTGCATGATTTCAAGATGCTCTTATGAAATTCAAGACAATTTGTTGGAACTCGTCAACAACATTGATTGATCCGCATTCTGCAGGTAACCATCACGATAGTGTATCTTTCACAAGGATTTCGGTTTGGACCCGATCGAAAAAGCGATTCGGAATGCGCTTGAAAAAGGTGATGCCGGAAACCGGGCCTTCCGCGAGAAGGTGTACCGCTCAGCTTTTGCTGCGCTCGACCGTGCCTTGCAGGCCAATCCCGGCGTCACGGTTGAGACAGCGATCAACCGCCGCAAGGCCATGCAGGCCAAGGTTGCTGAAATCGAGATGCAGTTTCTGCCGCCGGCAAATATAAGAACAGCGACCTCTCAAGACAGCGAAAATCCGGGCATCAATGCACCTGAGGAACCATCTGTGACCCCGCAGCAGCCAGATGAATCCACATTCCTCAACACGGTCCCCAGCCGCGATACAGCCGCATCCAGTGACCATGTGATACCCGTTGTTCCCGACATCATTCCCGAAGGCCCGCTGCCACGCACAATTGCCAAGCCAAAGCCTGACCGTGCGCCCCGTCAGCGGCGGCCACGCAAACGGGGTCTGCCTGCGCTGTTTTCCATCCTCACGCTGCTTGCCGTCATCGGCCTTGGCGCATGGTGGCTGCTGCAATCGGGCGCACTGCGCACGGCTGAACAGCGCGGCGAAGTGCCGGTGCCTCCGGCAACAGTCGAGGACGAGGATTTTTCACCCTCCGGGACAAGCACACCGCTCAGAGCCGGGCAGGAGACATTTTCGGGTGAATGGATCACCGTCTTTTCACCTCTTGATCCGACAACTGTCTCCAGCCCGGCTGACGCCAGCGCACAGGTGATGGAAGATGACAGCGGCACATTTTTGCGCCTGCGCTCAGGCGCATCCGGTTCTGCCATTTCCTTTGATGTGGGCCAGGGCATTCTTGATGAAATTGCAGGCACCCATGCGGTCTTCGTTCTGGTGGCGCGCGCCGAAGACAGCCAGACAACGCAAATTGCGATCGACTGCAATTTTGGTGAGCTGGGCGATTGTGGCCGCAAACGCTATGAGGTTGGGCGCGAGCGCAACGAATATCTGTTTGACGTGCAATTGCCAGACAAGCGCGCAGGCGCAGCCGGTACCATCGCCATCAATTCCGATGTCGACAATCAGGGCAAAGCCATCGATATTTACGAGATCAGGGTTTCACCCAATCCGTAACTGCCTGAAGCATTTCTTTGTTTTTACGAAAAACGGATGAAATGCTTTAATCCCTGCGGAAGACAACGCTGCCCAGCCAGCCCACGCCCATTGCCAGCGCCACAGAAAGCACACCATAAAAGAAACCATGATTATGGGCGAGGCGAAACACGGCCTGCTCAAAACCTGCCTTGCGAATTTCAAGCTGGGCTGAGCTTTCCTTCACAAACACACCGTTTTTAAACAGGAAGGCCCGCGCCTTATGGGTGCCGACGGGAGCATCAGGCGCAAGGCGCACGGTTGCACGAAACAGGTTTTGCGACAAAAAACGCACCCCGCCTACATTTTCGCTGTAAAGCCCGTCAGCAACCTTTCGCTCTCGCAGCGCCTGAGTAAACTCAGCAATAGTGAGCGGGGCGCCTTCTGCATCGACAGGCTGGAGATAGATATTATTGACGCCCAGCGAAAGCTGGCGATAGCTGACCGGCTCGGTAATGTCCTGAAACGGCCGTGTCGTGGCTACCGAATAAGAAACCGGCACATTTTCAAATTCTTCAGATTGAAGGTTGATCCATATGCCCAGCACACGGGCCTTGCGACGCACAACAATGCGCCTGGACGGTCCCTCCAGAACCACGATCACATCATAGCGCCCCTGCCGGGCCACTTCGGGATCACCATTTTCAAGCGACCCGAAAATGGTGAGGTCCGCCCCTGAAAAGCCAGCCGTTATTGCAATCTGCTCGGTCGAAAGTCCGATCTGAAGGCCTTCAGGGTTGATCGTCTCAGGCGCCTGTCCTGCCGCATGGAGCACACTGGCAAAGATCCCCGCCAGTACCAGAAAAAACCGCAAGATTGACAGGCCGCTCTTCATCAGCCCATTCCCGGAATGCTGAGCGAATAGATATTGGCCGGTTCCAGGAACAGATCAACCGCCAGACGCAACGCCACAGCCAGCACCAGCAGCGCCAGCAGCGCCCGCAATTGCTCGCCACGCAATTTCTGACCGGCCTTGACCCCATATTGCGCCCCGGCAACCCCGCCGACCATCAAAAGCAGGGCCAGCACAATATCAACCGTGAAATTGGTCGTGGCATGAATGAGCGTCGTATAGGCCGATGTAAAAATGATCTGGAACAGGGACGTTCCCACAACCACATTGGTGGGCACACGCAGCAGATAGATCAGCGCCGGCACCATGATGAAGCCGCCGCCTACCCCCATGATGGACGACAGGAAACCAATAATGGCTCCAATGCCGAGCACGGGAATAATGCTGACATACAGCTTGGAGGTGCGAAACCGCATCTTGAGTGGCAGGCGGTGAATCCAGTTATGCTGACCGGGGCGTTTCAGACTCACGGGTGTGCCGCCTCGCGAAGCCCGTAAGGATTTGAGGCTTTCGATCAGCATCAAAGAGCCGACAGAACCGAGCAGGATGACATAAAGCAGTGAAATGAGCAGGTCGAGTTGACCAAGACTTCGCAACAGCGAAAACACATAAACGCCAGCCGTTGAGCCAACGACACCGCCTGCCAGCAGCATAAAAGCCAATCTGAAATCAAGTGTACCCCGCTTCATGTGAGACATGGCCCCCGAAAAAGAGGAGCCGATCACCTGATTGGCGCCGGTGGCAACCGCGATGGCTGGTGGAATATTATAAAAAATCAGCAGAGGCGTGATGAGAAAACCCCCGCCAACCCCAAACAGGCCCGACAGAAAGCCGACTGCTGCACCCATTGCCAGCAATACAAAAATGTTAACGGAAATTTCCGCAATCGGGAGATAAATGCCCACCCGTCTCTTCCAATCGACCCTCGCTTCCGGGACTTATCATAGCACCGAAAAGCTAACCGCTTCTTGCACAGGAACCACTGCCGCAATTTTTGCAGGCCCTGAAGATAAAATCAAAAATATCTCAATCAGTTAACAAGAAAATATATGGTCGAATATAAGGCAGGGCATCGCAATAACGACACCTGCTGCACTTATTTGTCCGATGACGCAAAAAGCGGCAGATAAAATAGACAGAGCATTTTATTTTCACGCATGCCTTATCTAAAGCCTGTCTCCCGAACTGGGAACCAGTTTCGGGATAAAGACATGCGTAAAAACATAGGCTTAAAGCAGGTCGCGTAAATCTGAAAGATTGCGACACGCTCTAGGATCAGGACCCTAATTCTTTGCCAGCAGGGCCTCGATCAGCTTTTCATCCACCTCACCGGTTGCGGGCAGTCCATTGTCGGCCTGAAAGGCAGCAATCGCCTGTCTGGTCTTGTCCCCCATTGCCCCGTCAATCGCCCCGGCTGCATAGCCGTTCTTGTTGAGGATGGCCTGGATATTACGCACGGCCTTTTTCATATCGACAGAGGCCGTGGTGACAGGCTCACCCACCCAGGCGTCAGGAATGGTGACGCCATTGGCATCAAGATCAAGCTCTCTGGCTTCCCACAATTCTGCCGTCTGGCGGGCCTTTTCAAGCTGTTCGGGCCGCAACGCCCTGGCAATCTCATCGCGCTTGGAGGCAGCATCCTTGTCTCCGGTCTTGGCCACCAGCGAAAACCATTTGTAGGAATCTTCAAGATTTTGCGCCATTCCCACGCCCTTGGCGGCAAGAATGCCCAGATTGAACTGGCTGTCCTTGACACCAAGGTCGGCAGCAGCCTTGAACCAGCGCACTGCGCCGGCATTGTCAGCTGCACCGTCTGTCCCCATCGTCAGCAAAACAGCCAGATTGTGCATGGCGCTGGCATTGCCCTGCTTTGCCGCCATCTCATACCATTTGCGGGCTTTGCCGATATCACGCGCAACACCGGTGCCCTTTTCATAGAAATTGCCAATCCGGTACTGCGCCGGAGCAAGCCCCAGTTCGGCAGCCTGCTCATACCATTGTGCAGCCGCAGACAAGTCTTCGCTGACACCGCGCCCTTCCGCATAATGCGCCCCAATTTCAAACAATGCCTTGGCATCTCCTGCAGCTGCGGCTTCCCGCAAGACAGGCGTCCCGACACTGACTGGAATATCGTGCAAAAGTGGCGATACCGGCAAGGATACGGGCGAAATTGCCGCGGTGGACACTGTGTCAGTCAAGGCGGCATCGGCAAGCTCTGCTTCATCTGGCGCAGCAAGACCTGCCACCTCGGCCTGCACGGACAGATCGTCTGGCTGGCTGTTTTCAGACAAGCCGGTTTCCGGCAAGGCGTCAGTTACAGGGGTTTTGTCCTGCACTGCTGGTGCGACCTGCGCATCACTCAAGCGCACAGGTTCGACAATGCGAGTTGGTTCAGCCAGCGGCGCTTCAACCGCCTCCGCAGATTTTTCTTCTGCAATGGCCTGTTCAACCGTAACCGGCGCATGGGCAACAGTTGAAACCTGCTCGCCACCGGCAAGATAGCTCTTGCCAAACTGCAAACCTGCCAGAGCCAGAACAATCGCACCCGCAGCCATCAAAACCGGTTTACGGCGCGCCTTGAGCCCATCACTCATGCGCGCAGCCTTGCCTGTGTCGTCAGGGCCCGGCTCGCGGTTCAGCGTTGCAGCTTCTGTGGCTGCCGCCTGTGCGGCACGACGCGCTGCGGCAATGAAGTCCGAGCGGGCCGCATCCCCGGTTGCAGGCATGTCTGCAACCCCGCGCTCATCGCGCACCCGCTTGAGAATGGCATTCAGGTCCGGCGTCCCCGAACCCGGCTCCAGCGGTGTATTGACCAGCAAAGGCTCCAGCGGCTCATCCAGTTCCGGTTCAACACTTTCATGCGCTTTCAGCGCCTCTTCAGGCTTGAGCGCGGCCTCCTTGCGGAAAGCCCGGGAAAAACCGCCAAACAAGGAGTTTTTGCGCGTGCTCTCGTCATCGGCAGCCTTTGCAGGCGCGGGCGACGGCACTTGCGCATCCATGGCATGATCGAGCAGGGTTTTGCCCTCCTCAGCCAGTACCTCCACGCCCGGTTCCGGTGCAGTATCAAGCGCAATCTTGGGTGCCTGTTCCGGCGTCTCCTGAGAGGCTTTAACCGTTTCCAGCGAGCCCAGCCGATCAACAATTTTCAAAAGCGTGTCGTGGATGGCTTCAAAAGTGCGCGCATTGCGGTCATCAGAGCGGCGCGTCAGCGCTTCCAGCGTCTTGAGATCCTGAGCAAGGCCGGCAACGGCGGCATGTTCATGCCCTCCCCCCGCACCTTCGGCCACGATTGCCTGAACAGCGCGTTCTGTCGCCTCACGGGCAGCCTCTAAAACGGTCTCGCGTGTGCCAGCCAGCGATTGTTCGATCTGGCTCAGGCGCGGGCTGATATCCTCAAAATCAGGAAGCGGTGCACCCGGCATGGAAAGATGAGCAGACAATCCTGCCACCTGCGCTTCCAGACTGCGGATCAGTTCCGGGTCAATACCCCCAAAACGCTCGGCAGAATCATCAAGCTGCTGTGAAATACCGGCAAGGCGCATTTCAAGACCGGCAATCGCCTGCTGTCCTGCCGGTTCACGGTCATCCAGTTCACGAGTCAGCGCAGCAAAGCGGGCATCGATGGCCTCAATCACTTCTGCGGGATCAAAAGCAGGTATCGCCTCAGAGCGATCCAGACGCTGGGCCACATCATCCAGCCTGCGCTCCAGATCACGAAAAATGATATTGCCCTGCTCGACCGCCTCACTCTGGCGGCGATCCATCGAGGCGGCAAACAGATCAAAACGCTGCTCCAGCCCTTCCAGCAAAGGCCCCAGATCAGGAAGCTGCGGCGCCTGGTCAACACGATCGGCAATGGCTGCAATCTGGTCGGCAAAGCGCACCAGAACATCTTCAGGCAGATGGCTTTCTACCGCCATTTCATCCACGCGCTCAGACAGCAGGGTCAACCGTTCCATGATTTCGGCTTGCTGGCGGTCCTGCGCCACCTCCTCGATCTGTCCCGCCAGCGCCGCAATGCGGTCCTCGATCCGCTCCAGCACTGTGGCGTCAAAACTGTTTGCCTGCGCCGCAACCGTAGAGGCGACAATAGCGCGCGAGATTTCGTCCAGGCGCTCATCAATCAGGCCCAGCATGTCTTGCGGCGCAGAACAACGGCTGGCTATCTGATCAACCGCCAGCGCCAGCGCATGCAGCTTTTTTTCCAGCGAAGGCTGCGAAAGCGACTGCGGCAGAATATCGACCGCACGTGCAATCTCCTCCAGCCGCTGATTGAGCAGAGCCAGCGCCGGTTCTGAATGTTGCTGATCTTTACCGGCCTCAAAGCGGTGTTCAAAAGCCGACCAGCGCCGGTCGAACTCTTCCCAGCGACGCCCGACCGCCTGTACACTTTCCTCGCTGGCCAGCGTCTCGATCCGTGCCCTGAGTTGCTCAAGCTCCAGGCGCATGAGGCCAATGCCGCGATCGTCATTTTTATGCGCCAAATCCTGAACCGTGCTGGAAAGCCGCTCCAGTTCACGGCCAAGACGCACGCTTTCATCTGCTCCCTTGCCTGAATGGAAAGCGTGATCAATATCCTGACGCAGCACTTCAAATTCGCGCTGCAGGCCTTTTGTCATCTGCTGGCGCAGATCATTGCGCAAACCCTGCAATTCACCGGCAATACGGCCAGCCGTGGCAAGACCGTCCTCCTGACTGCGCGCCCGTTCAATATCCTGCATCAGCGCCTGATAGTTGCGCTCAAGCCCATAATTGCGCTCAAGATCGGCATCGGGGCCAGCATTTGACTGGCGTAAAATCCGCTCCCGATCTGGGCCGCTTTTGCGCAACGGCATATCGGCGCGGCTGCGGTGCAGGCGCTCTTCAAGTGCGGCCAGAGATTCGTTGATCTGATCCAGTGCCGAGGTGGAATTGTGCTGGCGCCCTGCGGCCGATGCGCCAGGATAAGGCCTTCTGTTGCTCATCGCCCTGTTGCTCATCACCACAACCGTTCCCCTTAAAACCCGGCCCAAAGACCGGAACCCCCTTTAATAATCGGCCGGCTTCAAAAAGGTGCGGATGGCATGATCGACCAGGCACCTGCCGAAAACCGTGAATGTTTTGTAACTGAACAAGAAACGCAGAACCGATAAGCGCACAATTCACTCAACGTGGTAAACAAGCGGTTAACCGCGCCCGTTTTCAGCGCAAATATAATGATCCATGTCGCAAAAGTGACATTGCCAGATAAGGATTTCCTTATATCCATTGTTGCTATCGGCCTGATCTGCTAAGAGCCAAGAAAATCAATATTTTCTGCCGATATTTCGACCGGAGCACCATCATGACTGCCGACAAGGATTATGTGATCACCGATATCTCGCTTGCCGATTGGGGGCGCAAGGAAATCGAGATCGCGGAAACGGAAATGCCGGGCCTTATGGCCTGCCGCGAAGAGTTTGGCGCAAGCCAGCCCTTGAAGGGTGCGCGCATCACCGGCTCCTTGCACATGACCATTCAGACTGCCGTGCTGATCGAGACGCTGAAAGCGCTGGGGGCAGAACTGCGCTGGGCGTCGTGCAATATCTTTTCCACGCAAGACCATGCCGCAGCCGCTATTGCCGATGCCGGCATTCCGGTTTTTGCCGTCAAGGGCGAGACGCTGGAAGAGTACTGGACCTATACCGACAGGATTTTCCAGTGGCCGGACGGAAAACCTTCCAATCTGATCCTCGATGATGGTGGCGACGCCACCATGTATATTCTGCTGGGCGCGCGCGCTGAAGCTGGCGAAGATGTGTTGAAAAATCCCGGCAGCGAGGAAGAAGAAATCCTTTTTGCCCAGATCAGGAAGCGCATGGCGGCCACTCCGGGCTTTTTCACCCGGCAGCGTGACGCAATCCGCGGTGTTTCGGAAGAAACCACCACCGGGGTCAACCGCCTCTACCAGCTTCAGAAACAGGGCCTGCTGCCGTTTCCCGCCATCAACGTCAACGACTCGGTCACCAAGTCGAAATTCGACAATAAATATGGCTGCAAGGAATCGCTGGTCGATGGCATTCGCCGCGGCACCGATGTGATGATGGCGGGCAAGGTTGCTGTCGTCTGCGGCTATGGCGATGTCGGCAAAGGCTCTGCGGCCTCGCTCTCAGGTGCTGGTGCGCGCGTCAAGGTGACCGAAGTTGACCCGATCTGTGCGCTTCAGGCAGCCATGGACGGCTATGAAGTGGTGACATTGGAGGAGGCCGCCCCCAGCGCAGATATTGTCATCACCACCACCGGCAACAAGGATGTCATTCGCCTCGAACATATGCGGGCAATGAAGGACATGGTGATCGTCGGCAATATCGGCCATTTCGACAATGAAATTCAGGTTGCAGCCTTGCGCAACCTGAAATGGACCAATGTAAAGCCGCAAGTGGACATGATCCACTTTGCCGATGGCAAGCGCATGATCCTGCTGTCTGAGGGCCGTCTGCTCAATCTGGGCAACGCCACCGGCCATCCGAGCTTTGTCATGTCGGCCTCCTTCGCCAATCAGGTGCTAGCCCAGATCGAGTTGTTCACCAAAAGCAGTTCGTATCAAAACGAGGTTTATGTGCTGCCCAAACATCTCGATGAGAAGGTCGCCCGCCTGCATCTGGGCAAGCTTGGCGCAAAACTGACCACGCTCTCAGAAGAACAGGCTGCCTATATCGGTGTCACACCACAGGGTCCGTTCAAGTCGGAACACTACCGCTATTAATTAAAACTATATCCACCACTACATATAGAGCCGGACGCATGGTTTTGCGCCCGGCTTTGTTTTTGCCGCGCTTCCAGCTTCACCTCGATTCGGTCAGGCGGTATTGTGGGGTGATTCGTGGCGCTTCAGTCAAACAGGGGTTTGGGGCCAACAGGCCTGTTTTTCGACTGGACGTCCTTGCAAAAAGGCCGGAGAGGACAACACCATGCCGGGGGAATGCCCGCTATTTGCGGGAGCAGCCATCACGGGCGGTCATAGCGATTCCAGCAACAGCACCGGTCACCATTTGTGTGCCCGCTGTTTGCATGTTGCGCGCAGGCTCGGCTTGTCGTCCGGGGCCAGCATGCTTGCATTTCCTCTGTTTTCCTTAAGCGCACACGCACAAACATCAATGCAGGCCGCCGCCATGCCAATCGGCACATCAGAAGTTATCCAGCTTGCCCTGTCGGTCGGCGTGATGGGCACGGCACTGATCACAGCCATTGTGCTGATCCGCGAACGGCAGCGGATGTCTGCCGAAAATGTCCGGCTTCGGACCCATATCGCCGATGTCAATGCAGCCCTGCAACGCCAGGAAGCCATTCTTAATCTGCGCGACCAGCGCATTATTGTCTGGGACAGCGCCACCCAGAAGCCGGAACTGATCGGCTTGTTACCGCCGGAAGCCGGCGCACCGGAAGAGCGCGCCACTTTTCTGGCCTTTGGCCGCTGGCTGACACCGCGTTCTGCCGCAACACTCGAACGCAGCATTGTCGCCCTTCGTGAAAAAGGCACAGCTTTTGACATTGCGGCTGAAACACATGGCGGCGCACCTCTGGAAATTCAGGGGCGCAAAGCAGCCAGCCTGACCCTGGTGCGGTTTTTGTCTCTATCGGAAAACCAGCGCAGTCAGGCTCGGTTACGACTGGAAAACAAACGGCTGGCCGACAGCAATGAAACATTGACCGGCTTGCTTGACGGCCTCGACATGCCTGTCTGGCTGCGCGATGAAAATGGCGACCTGAAATGGGTCAATCCAGCCTATTCCCACGCAACCGAAACCACCGACACACAAGAGGCCATACGCCAGGGCAAGGAATTTTTGGGCGATCAGGCCCGCACCATGATTGCCGACAAACACCGCACCAGCCCGATCTTTGCACAGATAGTTTCAACGGTCACTTTCGGGGATCGCCGCCAATATTCCGTTACCCATTATAACGGGCCACGCGGGTCTGCCGGGCTTGCCTGCGATGTGAGCGAAATCGAGATGTTGCGCGCGGAATTTGAACGCACGGTGCGCAACCATTCCGACACGCTCGACCATCTCAACACGGCAGTCGCCATTTTTGACACAGACCAGAAATTGCGCTTCTTCAATCAGGCTTTCCAGAATTTATGGATGCTGGATATTGCCTTCCTCAACAGTGCGCCTGACAATGCGCTGCTGCTTGACCGGCTGCGCAGTGAAGGCAAAATTGCCGAACAGCCGGAATGGCGACGCTGGAAGGAAAATCTGCTGGGCGTCTATATGGCCGTGGAAACGCAGGAGCACTGGTGGCACCTGCCCGACGGCAAGACAATCCGCGTTGTCGCCAATCCGCAACCCAAGGGTGGCGTTACCTGGCTCTTTGAGAATCTGACCGAAAAGATCGACCTTGAAAGCCGCTATCAAACAGCCGTGCGGGTACAGGGAGAAACACTGGACAATCTGGCCGAAGGGGTGGCCGTGTTCGGCCCTGACGGGCGTTTGCGCCTTTCCAACCCTGCCTTTGCCGCCCTGTGGGAACTGGATGAGGGTATCATTAAGCCCAATGTTCATGTTTCGCTGATCCGCACCAGTTGCGACCAGCGGGCCAAGGACAGTCCCTGGGGTGGCTTTGTCGCCGCCATCACCGGATTTGATGAGGAACGGCGCAATTGGCACGGATTGGTGGAACTCAATTCCGGCTCGGTGCTGCGCTATGCAGCCATTCATCTTCCCAATGGCCAGATGATGACCACTTTTGTCGACGTGACCGCCAGCGTCAATGTCGAACGGGCGCTAAAGGAAAAGAATGAAGCCCTGCTGAAATCCGACCAGATCAAGAATGATTTCGTCCAGCATGTGTCTTATGAATTGCGCTCGCCGCTGACCAACATCATCGGCTTTACCGAATTGCTGTCCCTGCCTGCCACCGGGCTGCTGTCACAGCGCCAGCGCGAATATGTCGAACATATCGGCTCGTCCTCATCGGTGCTGCTCACCATCGTCAATGACATTCTGGACCTTGCCACTATTGATGCGGGCATCATGCAGCTCGATATGCGTCAGGTGAATGTGAAGGAAGCCATTTCAGCCACCGCCGAGCTGGTTTTCGAGCGCTTGCAGGAACACGCAATCAAGCTCGACGTGGACGCTTCCACCGCCCCGGTCAGCTTCCACAGTGACGAGGTGCGGCTGCGCCAGATCCTTTATAATCTGCTCATCAATGCCGCCAATTATGCCCCTGTTGGCAGCGCGATACGCCTCACCTGCCGACAAGTGCCCGAAGGGGTCGAGTTTGCCGTGCACGATGATGGGCCGGGCATGCCGCCCGATGTGCTTGATCTGGTGTTTCAGCGCTTTGAATCACGCGTCAATGGCGGGCGCAGGCGCGGCGCCGGTCTTGGTCTTTCCATCGTCAAAAGTTTTGTTGAACTGCATGGCGGCCATGTACGCATCAAGACCGGCGAGGATAAGGGAACCACCGTTATCTGCACTTTTCCTGACAGGCCAGCCCCCGACAGGCCAGCGGATATGCACGACGCTGCGGAGTGATCACCCATATGACAGCCTCCTTTTTCGAGGTCATGCTGGAGGATGAGGCGGCAACACAACGCCTCGGCAATGATCTGGCTATTGCCGTACAATCCGGTGATGTGCTGGCCTTGAAAGGTGATCTTGGCGCTGGCAAATCCACATTGGCGCGAGCCCTCATTCGCGCTCTGGCCGATGATGCGGCCCTGGAAGTGCCCAGCCCCACCTTCACACTGGTGCAAAGCTACGAGGCCCGCCTGACCGTCCATCATTTCGATCTGTATCGCCTGAGCCATGAGGATGAACTCGACGAATTGGGGTTTGACGATGCCATTGCTGACGGCGTGGTGCTGATTGAATGGCCAGAACAGGCAGGCGACCGCCTGCCCGATACTGCCATCCTCATTGAGCTTGACCATGATGGTGAGGGGCGCCGCGCACGAATTTGCGGCACAGGCGCCACAATGGAGCGGACTATGGAACGGATTGGGCGCTCCCTAGCCATCCGTGCTTTTTTAGGCGGCACAGGCTGGGCTGGCGCCCGGCGTCGCTATCTGACCGGCGATGCCTCGGCCCGCTCCTATGAAAAGGTTGAACTGGAAGGCTTGCCCGAGCGCATCTTGATGAACTCGCCACCGCTGGTGATGGGGCCGCCTGTGCGCGATGGCAAACCCTATGCTGAAATTGCCCATACGGCCCAAACCGTTTCCGCCTTCGTCGCCATTGACCAGATTTTACGTGAAGCTGGTTTTTGTGCGCCTGAAATTTATGCGCAAGACCTTGATGCCGGTTTGCTGCTGATCGAGGATCTGGGCGATGTTGGCGTATTGGACGCTGACCGCAACCCCATTGGCGAGCGCTATATTGCGGCTGCTCAATTGCTGGCAGCCAGCCATGACAGACAATGGCCCAACAAGATCGAAGTCGCCCCCGGTGTGGTGCATGAGATCCCATCCTTTGATCGTGAAGCCATGCTGATCGAGGTCGATCTGCTGCTTGACTGGTATGTGCCTGCTGTTACCGGCAAACCGGCCAGCGACCATTTGCGCAGCCGCTACCGGCAGGAATGGAATGCAGCGTTTGACCGTATCAAAGGCGGTCAAGCCACATTGATGCAGCGTGACTATCATTCACCAAACCTGATCTGGCGCGCAGAGCGCCATAGCCATGACCGGCTGGGTCTTATTGATTTTCAGGATGCGCTGATCGGGCCACCCGCCTATGATCTGGCCTCATTGGCCATGGATGCGCGCGCCACCGTGCCCGTGGACGTGGAACAGGCAATTGTCGCCGCCTATCTGGCCGCCCGCCATGAAGCAGGCAGTTTTGACGAGGCTGTTTTTTTGGAAAACTATGCCGTGATGGCCGCGCAGCGCAATTCAAAAATCCTCGGCATTTTTGTGCGTCTCGACCGCCGCGATGGCAAACCCGGCTATCTGAAGCATCTGCCGCGCATCCGCGACTATCTGCGCCGGGCGCTCGCCCACCCTGCACTTTTCCGCCTGCACGCCCTTTATGAAGAACAGGGTTTTTTAAAAGAGCAGCCCTTATGAGCAGGCCAACAACTGCAATGGTGCTGGCTGCAGGACTTGGCACACGCATGCGCCCGATCACCGACACTTTACCCAAACCACTGGTAAAAATTGCCGGGCGCACCTTGCTTGACCGCGGGCTTGATGCGCTGGCCGGGGCAGGTGTCAACAAGGCAGTGGTCAACACTCATCATCTTGGCGCAATGATTGCGGCTCATCTTGATCAGTACAGCCACCTGGACATCATCATTTCCGATGAAAGCGAGTTATTGCTGGATTCAGCCGGGGGCATCGTCAAGGCTCTGCCGGAACTGGGACCAGACCCGTTTTACATCCTCAACGCCGATACATTCTGGATTGATCGCGACACACCCGAACTTGAGCGGCTGGCCTTGATGTGGGACGATACGCGCATGGATATATTGCTCATGCTCGCCGACCCAAAAAATTCTACCGGCCATAGCGGCTCAACAGATTTTCTAAGCGATGAAGAGGGCCGCCTGTCGCGCGGGCGCAACCATCCGCAAGGTCTGATTTATGGCGGGGTCGGCATCATTCATCCGCGCATCTTTGCAGGCGCAAAAGCTGCGCCCCATTCGCTCAATCTGTATTTTGACCGGGCCATTGCCGCTGGCCGCCTGTTCGGGCTGGCCATGAAGGGCCACTGGATTACGGTTGGCACACCCGACGCTATTTTACCGGCGGAAGCCGCCATCCTGACATTTTCGAGCCAGACGGCATGAGCAGCAGCACGGCAACCACTACCGGCCTCATCATCCCTCGCGTTTTTTCCATACCGCCCGGCACACCCTTCCTGCCAACACTTGCCAGCACCCTGCTTGCAGGAAAACTGGTTCCGGATTTTCATTTTGAGGGTGATCCGCTGGCGCTGGCTGATGTCACCATCTTTGTGCCCACACGCCGTGCCGCGCGCGCATTGCGCTTTGAATTCATGCAATTGATGGGTGGCCGCGCAGCCATTTTGCCGACAATACGCCCGCTTGGCGAATTTAATGAGGACGAGGCGCTGTTTGAGGCCACCACGCCTGAAAATTCCGCAGCACTTGATCTTGCCCCTCCCATTGCCGCAACCGAGCGGCTGTTACTGCTTGCGGTTCTGGTGCGCGCCTGGAAAAGCCGCCTGCCTGCCGAAGTCGCAGCCCGCTTTGCCGAGGAAATCATGGTGCCAGCCTCAGCCGCCGATGCCATCTGGCTGGCGCGCGATCTGGCAGACCTGATGGACGAGGTGGAAACCGAAGGCGCGGACTGGGCCAGACTTTCCGAACTTGTCAGCGGCAATCTGGCCGGATGGTGGCAGGTAACGCTGGATTTTCTTAAAATTGCCAGCCAGCACTGGCCGCTGATCCTTGCCGAGCACAAGCGCACAAATCCGGCAGCCCATCGCAGTGCTCTTATCCGTTTTGAAGCCCAGCGCCTGCAACGCAATCCGCCTGCCGGCCCGGTGATTGCCGCTGGCTCGACCGGCTCAATCCCTGCCACGGCAGAATTGCTCAAGATCATTTCACGCCTGCCCAAAGGTGCTGTGGTCCTGCCCGGCTTTGACGCCACGCTGGATGCGGCCTCACTTGCCGCTATTTCTGCCCCGCAGCCACAGCCCGCCCTGCTTGGCCACCCGCAATATGGCCTTCTCAAACTGATCGACAAGATCGGCATTGCCCGCGATGAGATCACCATGCTGGGCATGTCTTCATCTGCTTGCCGCCTGCGCAATCATATTGTCAGCGAAGCCCTGCGCCCTGCCGATACAACGCAATTATGGCCGCAGACGCGCAAATATTTCAGCGACACGGACATGGCGGCAGCGCTGGAAGGTGTCAGCGTTCTGGAAGCGCCCAATGAGCGCGAGGAAGCGCTGGCCATTGCTGTCGCACTGCGCCATGCGGTCAGCACTCCCGGCAAGCGGGCAGCCCTTGTCACCGGCGACCGCTCCCTTGCCCGGCGCGTCTCCACCGAATTGCTGCGCTTTGGCATCAGCGCCGATGATTCAGGTGGCACACCGCTTGCCAACACGCCGCCAGCCGCCTTGTTGCGCCTTGCCATTCAGGCCGCTTTACGCCCCGGTGATCCGCTGCCGCTGCTGGCGCTGGTCAAGCACCCCCTGCTGACACTGGGGCAGCCGCGCTCAATGGTGCGCCATGCTGCCGAACTGATTGAGCTTGCCGCCCTGCGCGGCGGCACCGGACGGCCCGACAGTGCCGATTTCGCCAAATTGTTTGAACACAGCCTGACCACCAAGAGCGATGGCGGGCGCCCCCCCTTCTGGCTGGCACGCTTTTCAGCAGGACGTGTCAAAGACGCAATTGCTGTGACCCAACATCTTGTTGCAGCCCTTGATCCATTGCTGCAATTGCGCGAACGCGCTGATTTGAGCGTGCCCCAGCTTGCCCAGGCAAGCACCGCAGCACTGGAAGCGCTTGGCCGCCATGAGGATGGCAGCGTAACAGCACTTTATTCCGGCGATGCCGGCCAGAAGCTGGCGCAGGTGCTGCGCGATCTGGTGGCTGCACAATCGCCCTTTACCTTCAAGGCCGAGGAATGGCCGGAAGTGCTTGAAGCTCTTCTTGCCCCCGAGGTGGTCAAGCCACGCCAGGGCAGCGACCGGGCCATCGCCATATGGGGCGCATTGGAAGCCCGGCTTTTGCATGTTGACACATTGGTAGTGGGCGGTCTCAATGAAGGCGTGTGGCCACGCAAGCCCGAAAGCGACCGCTTCATGTCACGCCTGATGAAGGGCGGACTTGATCTGGAGCCGCCGGAACGACGCATCGGTCTTGCCGCACATGATTTTCAAATGGCGATGGGCGCGCCCAATGTCATTCTGGCGCGCGCATTGCGCTCCGGGGATGCGCCTGCCGTACCCTCGCGCTGGCTGCAACGACTATTGACCTTCACCGGCAAGGAACAGGCTGAAATCATGCAGCGACGCGGCGAGCAATTGCTTGTCTGGGCGCATGCTCTTGATGCTGCCCCGCAAACACACTATGCCCCGCGTCCCTGCCCGACCCCGCCGATCGTTAACCGCCCAAACCATTTTTCGGTTACGGAAATCGAGACGCTGCGGCGCGACCCCTATGCCATTTATGCGCGCCGTATCCTTGGCCTTCGCGCCCTTGACCCGGTCATCCGTGATCCGGGAGCAGCAGAGCGCGGCACGCTGTTTCACGCTATTTTGCATCGCTTTTCTTTAGAAGCCGACCCCAATAGCCCTGATGCGCTGGAACAATTGCTGCAGGCAGGGCGCGACTGTTTTGCGCAAAGCGAACTGCCGCAGGATGTCGAGGCCGTCTGGTGGCCGCGCTTTGAGACTCTGGCCGCCAATATTATTACCTGGGAGCGTAATCGTTTCGATGTCATTTCACGCCATGCCGAAGCACGGGCTGAAAAAACACAAGTCGGCAGCACCCGTGTCACGCTGTCTGGCTATGCCGACCGCATCGACCTGCTGACCGGCAATATGGCCGATATTCTAGACTACAAGACCGGCTCCTCCCCCTCCAAGGCACAGGCCCATACGCTGCTTTCCCCTCAGCTTGCGCTGGAGGCAGCCTTGCTGAAACGCGGCAGCTTTCGCGAACTGGGCGCCCGTGAATCGGCAGACCTTGCCTTCATCCGCCTGCGCGCCAATGGCAAGGTGACGCCAGAATCAATCCTTAAACATAACAAGACCATCCGCTCCGGCGCAGAACTGGGTGAAGAGGCATGGGCGCGTCTGGAAAAGCTGCTTGAGCATTATGCCGATCCGGCCCATGGCTATCTGTCACGCGCCCTGCCCTTTCGTGAGGGCGAGACAGACGGCGATTATGATCATCTGGCGCGGGTGCTGGAATGGTCGGCTGGCGGTGATGGAGCCAATGCGGGCGCAAATGAGGGGGGCGAGGAATGAAATATCCAATCCCCACCGATACAGCGCTGGCGCAGGCGCGCGCCTCCGACCCCGCAAATTCCGCCTGGGTGTCGGCCAATGCCGGTTCGGGCAAGACACATGTGCTGGCCCAGCGCGTCATCCGCCTGCTGTTGCGCGGCACTGAGCCGTCAAAAATACTGTGCCTGACCTATACGCGCGCCGCCGCTGCAAATATGTCAAACCGTATCTTTGCCACACTGTCGGAATGGACGGTTCTCGATGAAGCCACCCTTGCCGAACACATCGAAAAAATGGAAGGCGCAGCACCTGACCTCAAAACCCTGCAACGGGCACGACGCCTGTTTGCCGAGGCACTGGAAACACCGGGCGGGCTGAAAATCCAGACCATTCACGCTTTTTGTGAAGCTGTGCTGCATCAGTTTCCGCTGGAAGCCAACATTGTTGCGCATTTTCAGATGCTTGACTCCCAGATGGAGCAGGCGCTGGTGGCGGCGGCCCGCCGTGACATGATTGCAGGCACGGTCGGTGGTGCAAGCCATGAATTGACCGATGCCTTTGCCACGGTGCTTGAACGCGGCGGCGAGAGCGGTCTTGATGCGCTGCTTGCCGAGATCGTGAGCAAGCGTAATGGCTTGCGGGAGTTTTTGACCCAGATCGGCGGCACGGCAACCCATTTCGAGCCGCTGTTTGAGGAATTCGGCTTTGATATTCATGACAGCGAGGCCGATATTGCCAGTGCACTCTGGCCGCTGCCTGAGTTCGACCCGGCCTATCTGACACGGCTTGATCAATTATCCCTGCAATTGGGCGCCAACCGCGCCCGTTCATCACTGATGGAAGAGGCGCTGGCCGCTTTTGCCCAACAGGAGCCGATCCTGCGCCTTGCCCAATTGCACTCTTCCTTTCTCAGCGGCAAGGGCGAGGCTTACAAGCCCGACTGGCTGTTTTCCAAGGCACTGATTGCTGCAATGCCGGACCTGCCGGAGCGCTATCTGGCCACCACAGAAAAAATCATTGCAGCCTGTGACCGGCTGGCGCTTTATCGCATGGTGAAATGCACCCTGGCTGCCCTGACAATCGCCGACTGGCTCATCCAGCGCTATGAGGAGTTAAAGCGAGCCCGCGGCCTGCTTGACTTCAACGACCTCATCACCCGCACGGTCAATCTGCTCAAGCGCCCTGACGCGGGAGCCTGGGTTCAATACAAGCTCGATCAGGGCATCGACCATATTTTGCTGGATGAGGCGCAAGACACCAGTCCCGAGCAATGGGATGTGGTGAAAAAGCTGGCCGAAGAGTTTTTTACCGGCGAAAGCGCGCGTGACAATGTACTGCGCACGATCTTTGCCGTGGGTGATGAAAAACAGTCGATTTACTCCTTTCAAGGGGCCGCCCCGGACTCCTTCATTGAAAGCAAGAAGGCGTTTTCTCATCAGGCTCAAACTGCCAGCCGCGAATTTGCCGATCTGAAACTGACCTTTTCCTTCCGCTCCAGCGAAGATGTGTTGCGCGCTGTCGATCATGTTTTTACCGATCCACAGGTGCGGCGCGGCATCAGCCATGATCCTGATCCGCTCGACCACAAGGCCATTCGCAATGACGCGCCGGGCTATGTCGAAATCTGGCCTTCCTTGGGCGCAGATCAGGTGGAAGAACCCGATGACTGGACACAGCCAGTCAACCACGCCAGTGCGCCTGCCGTGCGGGTGGCTGAACATGTCGCCACCACCATCAAAAACTGGCTGGACAGTGGTGAAATTCTTGAAGGCAAGGGCCGCACTTTGCGTGCTGGTGATATTCTGGTGCTGGTGCGCAAACGCGACCGTTTCATTCACGCCCTGTCCAAAAGCCTGAAGGAAAAAGGCGTACCGGTCGCTGGCGCCGACCGCCTCAGCCTGCCCGGCCATATTGCGGTCAAAGACCTTGCAGCCCTTGGCCGTTTTCTTGTCCAGCCTCAGGATGATCTGTCGCTGGCGGCTGTGTTGCGTTCCCCGATTTTCGATTTATCCGAAGAACAATTGTTTACCCTTGCCGCAGGGCGCGAACCTGGCCAGTCGCTGATCCAGTCACTGCATTACCACGCAAAAACCGATCCGCAACTGGCGAAAAATGCTCAAAAACTCGAACACTGGGCCAGTGAAGCGGCTTTCAAGCCGGTCTTTGAGTTTTATGCCGCCCTTCTGGCGCGTGACGGGGTGCGCCGGAACATGATTGCCCGGCTTGGGCCGGAAGCTGGCGATATTTTAGACGAATTTCTGAATTTCTGCCTGGCGCAGGAACGCACCGGCCTGCCCGGTCTCGACAGCTTCCTTTCCACGCTGGAAAACACCGGCCCGGAAGTCAAGCGCGAGATGGACCAGACCCGCAACGAAGTGCGCATCATGACCGTGCACGCCTCCAAGGGCCTTGAAGCGCCGGTGGTGTTTCTGATCGATAGCGGCGCGCGCGCTTTCAGCGACCAGCATCTGCCACGCCTGATGCCATTTGAAAGCTCTGGCCAGCACTGGAACGGGCGCGGCTATCTGTGGCGCTCTGATGCTGAAATCGCCAACTCCATCTCACGTAAAGCTGCCGAAAAAGCGCGCGACCTTGCCGATGATGAATATCGCCGTCTGCTTTATGTGGCCATGACCCGCGCCGAAGACCGGCTGATTGTCGCTGGCTACCATGGCAAGCGTGATCCGGGCGATGCAACCTGGCACAGCATTGTCAGCCGCGCCTTGATTTCTGTGCCCGAAACACGCGAAGTGGCGCATCCGGCCAACGGCGAGACGGTGCACCGCTTTCATGCCAGCGGTCTGGCCCCGCTCAAGGAAAAGCAGACTGACAAAAAGCTTGCGCCAGATAATTTTACAAGCCTGCCACAACAGCTTTTTGAAAAGCTGGACGAAGATGAGGAACTGCCGCGCCCGCTCTCGCCTTCCGGTGCTTCGGTTCTGATCGATGAAGATGTGGTTGAACCGGTCGCTGATTTGCGCTCGCCGGTACTAGATACAAAAGAAGAGCCTTCACAGGCCATTTTGCGTGGCAACGTCACCCACAAACTATTACAGATGCTGCCCGATATTCCCCTGGAAAACCGGCTGCGGGCAGCGCAACGCTATCTGGAGCGTGCTGGCGCACACTGGAGTGAAAGCGAGCGTGAACGCCTGCTTTTCTCTGTCATGAGCGTGCTGGAAAACCCGCATTTTGCTCCTGTTTTTGCAACAGGCTCACGTGCCGAAATTGCCTTGATGGGGCATTTGAAAATCAAGGGCCGGAACCGGGCGCTTTCAGGCAAGATCGACCGGCTGGCGGTAAGTGCGCACAAGGTCCTGATTATCGACTACAAGACCAATCTGACACCGCCTGCCACTCTGGCGCAGGTTCCGCAAGCCTATATTTTGCAACTGGCGCTTTACCGGGAATTGCTCAAACCGCTCTATCCTGAGCGCGAAATTGCGGCTGCACTGCTGTTTACGCAAACCCCGCACCTGATGGAACTGACACAAGATATGATGGACGCTGCTCTTGCCCGACTCGCCCTGTCGTGAAACAAGGCCAGCTTGAAATAAGCGGTCCTCACCGCCACATAAGGTAAAACCAAACGCCTGAGAGGATTTTTGCATGGCAACCGTCAAGGTCGATACAAACAATTTCCAGACCGATGTGCTCAACGCCAAGGAGCCCGTCGTGGTGGATTTCTGGGCTGAATGGTGCGGCCCCTGCAAGATGATCGGTCCTGCGCTGGAAGAAATTTCCGACGAGCTTGCCGGAAAGGTGAAAATCACCAAGCTCAATATTGACGAAAACCCGGAACTGGCCGCGCAATTCGGCGTGCGCTCCATTCCAACCTTGATGATCTTCAAGGATGGCCAGCTTGCCGATACCAAGGTGGGTGCAGCCCCCAAGACGGCTCTTGCACAGTGGATCAACAGCGCACTTGACTGATCCTGTCAAAATCACGTCTCAATAAAAAACCCGGCAGTTCAGCCGGGTTTTTATTTTATCAGGTGGGAGGCGTTCCGTTTTCAGCCAGCACCATGCCCGCCAGATAAAGCGATCCGCCAATCAGGATACGTGGCGGCACCTGGCCCTGCGGCCATGTATCACGCAGCAGGCCCAGCGCATGGCCAGTTGAGGCAACCGGCTCCGCCGACAGGCCAGCCGCCTGCGCCCGTTTCGCCAGTTCATCATTGGCGACACCTGCATCACTAAACCCGCCAGGCACGGTATAGACATGCTTCACCAGCCCGGAAAAGGCTGCAAAATAGCCGCTTTGGTCCTTGGTGTTGATCATGCCTGCAATCAGGAATAACGGGCGCGGGTCTTTTTGTTCCAGTTCTGCCAGCGCCTCGGCAATGACCAGACCGGCAGCCGGATTATGTCCGCCATCCAGCCAGATATCCGCCCCCGGCGGCGCAAGCTCCACCAGCTTTCCATGCGGCAGTTTTTGCATACGCCCCGGCCAGAGTGCTGTTGTCATGGCACGGTCAACAGCCTGTTCAGGCGGAGAAAAACCAGCCGCTTTCACGGCTGCAATAGCTGCCGCCGCATTGGCGATCTGATGGCGGCCCGGCAGATGCGGCAAGGATAGATCCATCAACCCGTCCTGATCCTGATAGACCATGCGGCCATATTCTTCAAAAGACAGGAAATCCTGCCCGTAAATATATGTGGGACTGCCAAGCCGTGCAGCCTTGTCCTGCAAGACCGTCAGCGCCTCTTCATGTGGCTGTGAACCGATGACCACCGGACAACCGGGCTTGATGATACCGGCCTTTTCGCCAGCCACCAGTTCCACCCGGTCACCAAGATAGGCTTCATGATCAAGTGAAACCGGCATGATGACGGAGACGGCCGGGCGGGCAATGACATTGGTGGCGTCATAGCGCCCGCCAAGCCCCACTTCCATGACCACGACATCAGCCGGATGCTCGGCAAACAGCACAAAACCGACCGCTGTGAGTATCTCAAATACGGTGATCATCTGTCCATCATTGGCTTTGGCGACACGTTTGATTGCCTCTGCCAGCGTCGCATCATCGACCAGCCTGCCGCCGCCATCGGCAGCAAGACGGTAGCGCTCATGCCAGTTGACCAGATGTGGCGAGGTGTGTGTGTGAACCAAAAGCCCCTGCGCCTCCAGAATGGAGCGGCAAAAGGCAGAGCATGAGCCCTTGCCATTGGTTCCGGCAATATGGATCACCGGCGGCAATAAATCCTGCGGATTGCCCAATCTCTCAAGCAGACGCGACACCCGATCCAGCGAAAGGTCGAAACCTTTCGGATGCAGCCGCATCAGATGCTCGATTTCACGATCAGCAGCAAGCGTCGTCATTGCCGGTTTTGCCTCAGGCTTGCGGGCGGGCATCAGGTTGCGCAGCATCCGGCAGCGGCAGAATTTCAACCTCCGGCACATCTGCCTGCGGCTGTTTCAGCAACAGTTTGAGCAGGCGGGCAATGGTCTCTTTCATCTCCAGCCGCGACACAACCATATCCACCATGCCGTGCTCCATGAGATATTCGGCACGCTGAAAGCCTTCAGGCAGTTTTTCACGAATGGTCTGCTCGATCACACGCGGCCCGGCAAAGCCGATCAGCGCATCAGGCTCGGCAATATGCACATCCCCAAGCATGGCGTAAGAGGCCGTAACCCCGCCCGTGGTCGGGTTGGTCAGCACCACAATATAGGGCAGACCCGCCTCCTTGAGGCGGTCAACCGCAACGGTGGTGCGGGCAAGCTGCATCAAGGACAGGATGCCTTCCTGCATCCGGGCGCCACCCGAGGCGGCAAACAGCACCAAAGGCAGCTTGCGTTCGCGTGCCGTATCAAAAGCCTTGATGATCGCCTCGCCTGCGGCAAGGCCGAGCGAACCGCCCATGAAGGTGAAGTCCTGCACGGTTGCCACGATGGGCAGGCCGTGGATTTTTCCCACTGCGTTCAAAATGGCATCTTCCATGCCGGTCTTGGTGCGCGCATCCTTCAAGCGATCCGTATAGCGCTTTTCATCACGAAATTTCAGCGGGTCCTGCACCACTTTGGGATTTTCCAGAACCTCATAATGTCCATCATCGAAGAAGAATTTCAGCCTTTCCTTTGCAGAAATCTTCATATGATAGCCGGAAGCGGGAATAACGAACTGGTTTTCCTCCAGATCCTTGTGAAAGACCATTTCACCCGACTCAGGGTCCTTGATCCAGAGATTTTCCGGCATTTCACGGCGGCCGAGCATCGAATTGATTTTCGGGCGAACGTAATTGGTGATCCAGTTCATTACAGGCTCCTGACCGCTCAGGGTTAGGTTGGAATAAATTATATCAGGTGGTGCTCAGGCGGGCTTGCCGCACGCCTTGTGCAAGGTCCGACACCAGTGTTTCTACAGCTTCAACCGGGTCCGCCAAACGCTTGCCCTCCGCTCCCAACGTATTGGCGACCGCATTGACAATGGCCGAACCGACCACCACACCATCGGCAGATGAGCCAATGATGCGGGCCTGTTCGGCTGTCTTGACGCCAAACCCGACACAGATCGGCAAATCGGTATGGGCCTTGATGCGCGCAACCGCCTGCGCCACCTTGCCGGTATCCACCAGCGCCGAACCGGTAATACCTGTCATCGACACATAATAGACAAAGCCGGAGGTGTTTTTCAAAACTTTTGGCAGGCGCTTTTCATCGGTGGTCGGTGTGGCCAGTCGAATGAAATTGATGCCCGCCTTCAATGCCGGAACGCATAATTCCTCATCCATTTCCGGCGGCAAATCAACGATGATCAGCCCGTCAATACCACAGGCTTTGGCATCGATCAAAAAGCGCTCAACGCCGTAACTATAGACGGGATTGTAATAGCCCATCAAAACGATTGGCGTCTCATCGTCCTTCTTGCGGAAATCAGCCGCCATCTGCAAGGTGCGGGCCAGCGTCTGGCCATTTTTCAGGGAGCGCAAGCCAGCAGCCTGAATGGCCGGGCCATCGGCCATCGGATCGGAAAAAGGCATACCCAGTTCGATAATGTCAGCGCCCGAGCGGCTTAGCGCCTGCATGATCGACAAGGAGGTGTCATAATCGGGGTCGCCGCCCATGAAATAGGTGACAAGGGCCGGACGCCCCTCAGCCTTCAGCTTTGCCATGCGGCGATCAATGCGGGTCTTGCTCATCGTCAGATCTCCATACCCATCATTGAAGCCACAGTGTGCACGTCCTTGTCTCCACGCCCGGACAGGTTGACGATCACGATCTCGTCCTTGCCCATCGACGGTGCAATCTTGACGGCATGAGCGATGGCATGAGCCGATTCCAGTGCAGGAATAATACCTTCCGTGCGGGTGCAAAGCTGGAAAGCCTCAAGCGCCTCATCATCAAGGATCGGCACATAGTCAACCCGGCCCGTATCGCGCAGCCATGAATGTTCAGGGCCAACGCCCGGATAATCCAGCCCGGCTGAAATGGAATGGCCGTCGAGAATCTGGCCATCCTCATTTTGCAGCAGATAGGTGCGGTTGCCATGCAAAACGCCCGGACGCCCGGCATTCATGGAGGCGCAATGTTCCTGCCCGTCAAGGCCACGGCCACCGGCCTCGATGCCGATGATCTTGACCTGCCTGTCGTCAAGGAAGGGATGAAACAGGCCGATAGCATTGGAGCCGCCGCCAACAGCGGCAATAATCACATCGGGCAGACGGCCTTCCTGCTCCAGAATCTGGGCGCGCGCTTCAGTGCCGATGGCAGACTGGAATTCGCGCACCATTTCCGGGTAAGGGTGCGGACCGGCAGCCGTGCCGATCAGATAATAGGTATCTTCAACATTGGTCACCCAGTCGCGCAGGGCTTCATTCATGGCATCTTTCAGCGTGCCATGACCGGCGCTGACCGCATTGACCTGTGCACCCAGCAGTTTCATGCGAAAGACGTTCGGGCTTTGGCGCGCCACATCGGTGGCTCCCATATAGACCACGCAAGGCAGGTTGAAGCGCGCAGCCACCGTGGCTGATGCTACACCATGCTGTCCGGCGCCGGTTTCAGCAATGATACGTGTCTTGCCCATGCGTTTGGCAAGCAGGATCTGACCAAGGCAATTGTTGATCTTGTGCGAGCCTGTGTGGTTGAGATCCTCGCGCTTGAAATAGATTTTTGCACCGCCCAGATGATTTGTCAGACCTTGCGCCAAATAGAGCTTGGAAGGCCGCCCGGCATAGAATGTGGACAGTGACTGCAACTCGGCCCGGAAGGCAGGATCATTTTTTGCCTTGTCCCATTCCTGTTCCAGTTCAAGGATCAGCGGCATCAGCGTTTCGGCAACGAAGCGGCCACCAAAAATGCCGAACATCCCCTGTTCATCGGGGCCGGTGCGGAAGGAATTGGGAATAGCCGGCTCGTTCATTGCCGATCTCCTGAAACAAAGGGCTGCGGGGTCAGGCTGCACGCTCATTGCGTGTTGCGTCAACCACCTTGAAAAACTCTTCGATGAGCCGGGTGTCCTTGACCCCCGGTGCGCTTTCAACACCAGACGATATGTCGATGGCCGAGGGTTTTACAAGCCGCAGCGCATCGCCGATATTGGCCGCATTCAGACCGCCCGAAAGCATGTAATCAATGCCAGCGTCAAGTCCGGCCAGAAGGTTCCAGTCAAAACGCACACCGTTTCCGCCCGGAAGACGTGAACCGGCGGGCGCTTTGGCATCGAACAGGAAACGATCGGCAATGCCGCGATATGGCGCAATGCGGGCCAGATCAGCCTGATCATGAATGGCAAACGCCTTCATCACCGGCAAGCGATAGCGCCTCTTGACTTCGGCAACGCGCTCCGGGCTTTCCGTCCCGTGAAGCTGAAGCATATCCGGCTGCATTGTTTTTACAATCGCATCCAGAACCATATCATCAGCATCAACGGTTACTGCAACCGCCTTTGCTTTACCGCCACTATGGGCCCGCAGTTTTGCTGCCTCCTGCGGGGTCACATGGCGCGGGCTTTTGGGAAAGAAAATAAAACCGACATGGCTGGCCCCGCCTTTAACGGCAGCGTCCAGCGCTTCAGTGGTTTTTAGCCCGCATATTTTGGTGTCGAGTACCATGGCGCGGACTTGGCATGAAAAACAGGCAAAGTCGAGACAAAGCCGCATATCACACCAAACAACAAAGGCCGGGATGCAAACCATCCCGGCCTTTGTTGTATCGGAAAAGACAGGATTACTTGGTGTAGATCGGCGCAGGCGGCTCATAAGCCACCGTTTGCGGCTCATAACAGCCATTGGCGCTGCCACCAAAACTATAGCGCAGACCGGCGCGGACCTCATGGGTATTGAAACCCTTGTCAAAGCCCGGACCCGCACCATTCTTCTCAAACATGCGCCCGCCTTCAATGCGGCTGAAGCGATACCCGGCATCCAGAACCGTCCGGTCGGTCAGGCAATAAGAGGCGCCCGCCATCAGCGCATAGGCAAAGCGCCAGCTCTTGGCGCCCTTGTGCCGCTGCTCATAACCGCCAATATCGTTGATCAGATCGCCCCATTTGACATGGGCCCCGCCAATGCCTGCACCAACATAGGGGGTGATGCCGTTCCAGGTGCCCAGATCAACATAGGCATTGGCCAGCAGCAGCAAGGCCGACATTTTACTGCGATCAACCGATTCACAAGGGCCGTCACCGCCGCCGCAGCTATAACCACCCTCATCGGACGTGCCGCCCCTGAATTTCGACTTGAACCAGTAGTCGAGGGTCAGGTCGGTGCGGAAATAACGATTGGCCTGATAGCCGACGCCCGCCCCCAGCGAAAACGAGCTTTTAAGGGCTGCCGTATCGAAGCTCTTGGTGCCGCCCACGCCTGTCCAGGCATCAGGATCGCCACAATCATCAGGGCACGGTTCTGCGCCATAAGTGAAATATTCGGTGCCGCGAATTTTCGACTTGTGATAATCGACATCGCCACGAATATACCAGCCACCGAACTCCCTGACTTCCGCATAGGGCTGGACGATGGCCGGCTCCTCGATCACCATTGGAATATCAAGGTCAGCCGCCAGAACCGGGGAAACTCCACCGGCAATGATAACGGCCAAAGACGTCTTCCTGAACAGATAGGACATAAATTCACCCCTCATCCGGCCACCATGCATATACCGGAACATAAAAACCGCTGCATGGAGAATGAATGGCAAACATTAAAACGAGATTAACCCTGCCGATTAACCAGAATATTCTGAATTACTCTGTATAATCAGCACGAAAGCCTGTTTCTCGAACCGGAACCGGTTTCGAGATAAAGACATGCGGTTAAAACAAAGGCTCAAAACGGGTTGCGTGAATTGGGAAGAAAAACGACACGCTTTATCAGCCTGACATGACCAGTTCCGATATCAGCTCATGATCCAGCCGGTTTTCATCATCAGCCAGACAAATGCCCATCTGATAGCTGTTCAAATCCCATACCGACCAGCCAAAACCACGCGCGACGGCCGCTTGCGTGACATCCCTCATCCAGCGGCGGCGATCTTTCTCGGCCGCACCCGTCATCTTGTCGGAACGGCGCGTGACCCCGAACTCTCCCATGACAATGCGCTCGGGCGCAATGCCGTTGCGATCTGCCCATTTGGCGACAATCGCAAAATCATCTTCAATCCGGCTTCGGTTCCAGCCATCAGCCAAAAACCCCTTCAAGATCGTTTGCGCATGACGGTGCGCCGCCTCTTTTGCGGGGGCATCCAGCCGGGCCTGCTCAATACGCTGTTTGAGTGCAGCGCTGATTTCGTCTGGCGGCACCGCATCATAAGGATAGGGAAGGTCTGAAACATAGGCAGCCGCAGGCGCATCCGGATTGCCGAAATCCATACCCTGATGGGTGAAGCTCAACGGCATGTAATAATGATAGGAATAAAAAACGTCACTGCCGCTATAGGGCGATGGATCAAGATCGTTCAATCCGCTGATCCCGCCATAATGCGCCCCCGTCAGCATCAGTGGAAGGTCAGACGAGACGCGGCGCGCCGCATCATGCAGCGCCAGTTGCGCTGCCCCCCACACCATGACCTGTGTGCGGTGGCGGGCATTGTCCAGCAAAGGCTCATTCATCAATTCCAGCGCCACAAAGCCTGTGCTGCCCATCTGAGCAAGCAATGCAGTCAGCCGCATGATCATTTTCTTGTATTCGTCAAATAACGGGCCTTCAAGATCACTCAAAATGGATTGCGGCGCATAAAGCGGAACCTGTTCGACCGGGTGGCAATCGACCAGAACGTCAAGGCCCAGCGCGTGCATCCGTTCAATATGGCCCACAAGTTTTTTCTCCAGAGCGGTTCTGTCTACCCCCTGCAACTGCATGAACGGCCCGACATCCAGCGACAGGCGAATAAAATCAAAGCCTGTTTTGGCAAGCTCGCTCAGCAGCGTTTCAGAAACAGCATTGCGTGGAGTTTCAAAGGGCCGCGCCAGATAGCGATCATTGCTGCCTTCCTGAAGAATGCCCCAGTTCATCATGTTGTGAATGCCCGCCCCGCAGCGGAATGGCGCTTTTTTAGTCCCGGCAGCAGCGGCCCGATGCGGCACAACCACAAGCGCCCCAGCAGATAAAGACAGAAACTGACGACGGCTGAAGCTCATGGCCCAAAACACCCGGTTGCAAGGATGTTGCAAGACTAAAGCATTTTGCAGTCAGATGGCTACATCTGACGTCGCAACAATGCGGCAAGAAAAAGAAGCTGGAGCAGCAGAGGCTGCATTCGTCAGAACACCGGCTGCTCCAAACCAGTTTTCATTCAAAACGAGTATCTGGTGTTAGAGGCAGAACCTGCCAGGGGCAGAACCTGTTAATGCGAATGCAACCACCATCTGCTAAAGCCTGCCTATGTTAAGACGGCTAAGCTGGTATGTGCGGCGTCTGGCCGTCATGGAACGCGGCGAGATCCGCCATCGCATTCACGAGCAATGGAAAAAACGTGCCGTCCGGCGCGAGACGAGCGGCTGGGCGCCATTTGCCATGCCCGCTCAACGCCCTGTTTCACTACCGCTTTTTGCGCCTCTGCTAGCCGACAATCTTGCCCCTGCAATCAGCGCGCAACTGGAACGTGCCGCCCAAAAATTTCAATCAGGAAAACCCACGCTTCTCAATTGCGACTGGCCGACCGAAATTCTTGATCAGAAGGGTTGTATTGCACCCCATATATGGACACTTGATCCGGTCAGCCTCACCCACTGGCCAGGTAAAGAAGTGTCTGCCTTCGATATTGATTTTCGCTTCGGAGCCAATAAACGCGACATAAAATATGTCGCAGAACTCAACCGTCTGCATTTTCTGGTCGCGCCAGCCATTCAGGCGCGCCGTACTGAAAATAAAATACTGACCAAAGCCATTCTTGGCTCCATCCTGTCATGGATGGAGGCCAATCCGCCCGGGCGCGGCGTCAACTGGTATTCAGGCATTGAGTCTGGCTACAGGCTGGTCTCGGTGGCTGCTATCGTAAGTGTCCTCGACCCATGGATTGACGGCCAGACAGCCAAAAACCTTGCCGCCTTCATTGCGGCGCACGCCACATGGCTTGCCCGTTTTCCGTCGCTGTTTTCATCGGCCAATAATCATCTGGTTGCCGAAGCCATGGGGCTGGTTCTGGCTGCCCGCCTGCTGCCCGATCACCAACAGGCAAAAAACTGGCTGGAAAATGGCAAAATATATCTGGAAGACCGGACGCTGGCGCTGTTTCATGAAGACGGCATCGGGCAGGAGCAATCACCTGCCTATGCCGCTTTTACGCTGGAAATGCTGCTGATCGGCTTTGGTGTGCTGGACCAGGATGCGATTTGCCCGGCGATCAAGCAGCGCCTGACAAAAGCCGCCAGCGCACTGAAGGCTTTCCTTGATGATGAAGGCACAGTGCCATTGATCGGTGATGATGACCAAAGCCGTGTGCTGATGGCTTATGGCAGCAATGAACCACGCTATGCCGCTTCGATTGTGGCAGCCCTGGCCGGTTTTCTCAACCGTCCTGACCTTGCTCCATCACGGTACGATGCACATTGGCGCGATATCGTCTTTGCCAGCCCGCCGCCCGGCCCTTTCTTAAAAGACGGGACGACAAGCTTTTTACAAGGCGGCTATACAATCCGGCGCGGCACCATTGCGGGTCGGCGCATCCATCTGACCTTTGATCACGGCCCGCTGGGTTTTGGTGCGCTTGCCGCCCATGGCCATGCCGATGCGCTATCTGTCTGGCTCTCACTTGATGGCAAGCCGGTTCTGGTTGATGCCGGCACCTATGCCTATCACTCGGAAGGCGAAAACCGGCGTCGCTTTCGTGTCACTGACGTTCACAATACGCTCACCCTTGCCGGAGCCAGTCAAAGCGAGCCGTCTGGCCCCTTCAACTGGAAGCCGAACCGCGCGCAAGCCAAACTGGAAAAAGGCGCCAACACCGCACCGCTTGATCTGTCAGCCTGGCATGATGGCTATGAAAAACGCTTTGGCGTCATACATCATCGCGCCCTTGTTGAAACCACCACCGGTTTTGACATTATCGACCGGCTGACGGGAAAAACACCTGAGAGCGAAGTGGAAATTGCTTTCCTGCTGGCACCTGATCTTGAGGCCAGCATTGAACATGATGCTGTGCGTGTCACCCGCGCTGGCCAGCCGGAAATGATGATCATGGCCCCGAAAGGTGCGGCCATTAAAATCATCCAGGGCGATGCAGCATCCGGGCGCGGCTTTCATTCGCCGGGTTTTGGCATTTTGCAACAGGCCACGACCATAGTGTTTCAAACAAATGCCAACAGGGAAAACTGGAAAAGTTCAATTGTTCTTGGGCCGTAACCCGGCCTTTACCTGTCGGCATTAGACCCTTCTTCCAATATGGCGATACAAGACAAAGCGGCGAGATAAACATGAAAATATCCATCTTTGGCCTGGGATATGTCGGCACAGTTTGCGCCGCCTGCATGGCAGATCGCGGCCATGAGGTGATTGGCTGCGATGTCAGTGAGGCAAAGACCGCCCTCATCAATGCCGGGCAAAGCCCGATCATCGAAAAAGACATTGGTGAACTGGTTGCGGCAAAGGTTGCTGCGGGCAGTCTGCGCGCTACAACTTCAGCCAAAGAGGCTGTCATGGGCAGCGATCTGTCCCTGCTTTGTGTGGGCACACCATCACGCCCCAACGGGTCGCTTGATCTTGCCGCAGTCGAGGCCGTGGCCCGCCAGATCGGTGCTGTGCTAAAAACCAAGGACAGCTACCATTCAATTGTCATCCGCTCCACCGTCTTGCCCGGAACATTGGAAGAAATCGTCATTCCGGCACTGGAACAGGCTTCCGGCAAGAAACTGGGCACGGCCTTTGGCGTTGCCTCCAATCCTGAATTCATGCGTGAAGGGTCAGCCGTTGCCGATTTCAACAATCCGGCCAAAACGGTGATCGGCGCTGAAGACGACATCACCCGCAAGCGGCTGCTGGAGCTTTATGAAGGGCTTCCGGGCCAAACCATCGTGACGGAACCGCGGCTGGCGGAACTGGTCAAATATACCGACAACACATGGCATGCGCTGAAAGTGGCCTTCGGCAATGAGATCGGCAATATCTGCAAGGCAGCCGGTGTTGACAGCCATGATCTGATGAAGGTGTTTTTTGCCGACACCAAGCTTAATATTTCCAATGCCTATCTTTTGCCCGGTTTTGCCTTTGGCGGCTCCTGCCTGCCCAAGGATGTGCGCGCCATCAACGCCTATGCCATGCTTCATGATGTGGAAGTCCCGCTTCTGAAATCGCTGATACCTTCCAACAAGCAGCAGATCGAACGCGCCCTGCAATGGGTGCTGGGCTATGACAAGCGCCAGATCGGCTTTCTCGGCTTTTCCTTCAAGGCAGGCACCGATGATCTGCGCGAAAGCCCCTATCTGGAACTGATCGAGCGTCTGCTCGGCAAGGGCTGCGACATCCGCATCTTTGACCAGAATGTGTCGCTGGCCAAACTGGTCGGCGCCAATAAAACCTATCTGATGAATGCCATTCCCCATGTCACGCAACTGATGGTTCCATCGGTTGATGATCTGATTAAACACGCCGATATTGTGGTGGCGACAAGCCGTTCGCCCGAATATGAAGCGGTGGTCAAAAAGATGCGCTCTGACCAGATCTTGCTCGACATGGCGCGCCTGCCCGACACCGAACATGTTGCAGGGGTCTATGATGGCATCAACTGGTAGGCGCGTTCTCATCATCGTGGAAAACCTGCCAGTGCCCTTTGACCGGCGCGTCTGGTCGGAAGCCACCACGCTGGTCAAGGCCGGTTATCAAGTGTCGATCATCTGCCCCAAGGGCAAGGGCCATACCGCCTCTTATGAGGTGATCGACAACATCCACATCTACCGCCATTCCCTGCCGCTCGATGCCGATGGCGTACTGGGCTATGCGCTGGAATACAGTGCGGCTTTGTTCTGGGAATTTGTGCTGTCGCTCAAAATTGCCTGGCAGCGCGGCTTTGATGTCATCCATGCCTGCAACCCGCCTGACACGATTTTTCTGATCGGCGGCTTTTACCGGCTGTTTGGCAAGAAATTCCTGTTCGACCATCACGACATCAACCCCGAGCTTTATGAGGCCAAATTCGGACGCCGTGATTTTGGCTGGAAGCTGATGGTGTGGCTGGAGCGGCTGACCTTTCGCACCGCCAACCGTTCGCTGGCCACCAATGAAAGCTATCGCGATATTGCCATTTCACGCGGCGGCATGGACCCCGACAAGGTGCATATTGTGCGCTCCGGCCCCAATCTAGACCGTGTCCGCGAGGTCGAGCCCGACCCGAAATGGCGCAATGGCCGCCGCTTTGTGGTTGGCTATGTCGGCGTTATCGGCAAGCAGGAGGGGCTTGACCTGTTGCTGGAATCGATTGCCCATCTGGTCAAAGTTCGCAATCGCCACGACATCCAGTTTGTCATCTGCGGCGGCGGACCGGAACTTGACGCAATCAAGGCTGAAAGTGCGGCCATGGGGCTTGGCAACTATGTGACTTTCACCGGAAGATGCCCCGACGAGACGCTGTTTTCAGCGCTTTCCACTTCCGATGTCTGCGTCAATCCCGACCGGCCAACCGCCATGAACGACAAATCAACCATGAACAAGATCATGGAATATATGGCGCTGGGCAAACCGGTCGTGCAGTATGATCTGCGCGAAGGCCGCTTTTCAGCACAAGAGGCCTCGCTCTACGCCACCTGTACCGATCCTGCCGATTTTGGTGACAAGATTGCGGAGCTTCTGGATGATCCTGAGCGTCGTGCCGCCATGGGTGCGCTTGGCCGGGCACGGGTGCAAAATGAACTGGCCTGGGACTATGAGGCCCCCAAGTTGCTGGCAGCCTATGAGGCGCTGTTTTCCACCCGCAGCAAATAAGGCAACATCTCATGTGCGGCATATTCGGGTTCCACGCCAGATCGCGCCAATTGCTTGAAGCTGAACTCGAGGCCGCCACCGATTTGCTTGCCCATCGTGGGCCGGACGGGCACGGCACTTTTGCTGCCCAAAGCCGTGATGGCGACTGGCAGGTGGGTCTGGGCCACCGCCGTCTTTCAATCCTCGACCTTGAGGGCGGCGCACAGCCCATGCATTCGCATGACGGGCGCTATGTGATCAGCTTCAATGGCGAGATTTACAACTATATCGAATTGCGCAACGAACTGACCATGCTTGGCCACCGCTTTGTCACTCAAGGCGATACGGAAGTGCTGATCGAAGCCTGGCGGGCGTGGGGCGAAAATTGCCTCTCCCGATTCAATGGCATGTTTGCCTTTTTATTATGGGACAATCACACCAGCCGCCTGATCGCCGCCCGTGACCCGTTCGGCAAGAAGCCGCTTTTTGTCGCTCATGCGGGTGAAGCACATATATTTGCCTCCGAAATCGAGCCCTTGCGTCAATTTCCCGGCATTGATGACCGGCTCGACCCGGACTCTTTGCGCGAATATTTAAGCTATCGCTATGTGCCCGGGCCTGCCACCTTCTTTAAAGGCATTGCAAAAATTGCGCCCGGCACTTTCATGGTTCTGGAAGGTGAAAAACACACCACCACGCGCTATTTCACCACCCCGTTTTCTCACATTCATCCTGATATAACTGATTTTGATGAGGCGTTACGGCTGTTTTCCACTGAACTGGACAAGGCCGTGCAATTGCGGCTGCGCTCGGACGCGCCTTTTGGGGCCTTTTTATCCGGCGGGCTGGATTCTTCGATGATCGTGGCCCTGATGAGCCGCCATATGGACAAGCCGGTCTCAACCTTTTCGGTTGGCTTTGATGTGCCAGGCTCTTCCGAACTGCCCTATGCCGGGGAAGTGGCACGAGCCTTTGGCACTCACCATCACGAGCTTTCGGTGGATTTGAGCCAGTTTGCATCCGTGTGGGAAGAGGCGGTTTTGCGGCGCGGCGCACCAGTGGCGGAGCCTTCCGACCTGCCTGTCTTGCTGCTGGCAAAAAAAGCCCGGCGCGATGTCAAAATGGTGCTGACCGGTGAAGGGGCCGACGAGCTTTTGGGCGGTTATCCCAAGCACCGGGCCGAACCATGGGTGGCGCTTTACCAACACCTGATTCCGGGCTTTATCCATGATTTGCTCATTGCGCCTTGCACAAGCGCCCTGCCCTATGGGCTGCGGCGCATCAAGACGGTGGCCAATGTTGCCGGTATTCGCGACTATCAGGCGCGCATGGTCGCCTGGTTTGGCGGTGGTGACGCAAAATTGGCCCAAACGCTTTACAATGGCCCGCCTGCTTCACGCCTGCCCGACCTCTTACCCTTCACAACGGATGAAACCACCAGTGCACTCAAGCGGATGCTGCATTTCGATCAGACCTCATGGCTGCCCGATAATCTTTTAGAACGCGGCGACCGCATGATGATGGCTGGCTCCATTGAAGGCCGGATGCCCTTCATGGATGTCGAACTGGCCAAACTTGTCGCCCGCTTTTCCGATGCTTTTCTCACCGGCGCGCCCAAGGGCAAGCGCATCTTGCGGGTGTTAAGCCAAAAAATGCTGCCCGAAACAATCGTCAATCGCAAGAAAGTCGGCTTTCGGGTGCCGGTCGAGCAATGGTTCCGCACCGGCATGGCTGAACAGATGCGCGATCTGCTGCAATCTGATGATGCGACCATACGCCAGATCTGCAATGCAAATGAGATCGACCGGCTGATGAGCGAGCATCTGGAGGCGCGCCACAATCACGAAAAGATTTTATGGGCGCTGGCCAATCTGGAACAGTTTTTCCGGGTTTTCCGCCCGTCAATCAATTGACCGCTTCCTGTCAGCCAAAGCCTGGCGATAGATATCCAGCAAGGCGCCAACCATCGTTTCGAGATCGAAGCGATCTTCATAAATCTGGCGGGAGGCAGCACGAAACTGCTCGCGAAGCGGCTTGTCGCCAATCAATTGCTCCAAAGCCTGCGCAGTTCCTGCGGCATCATCCGGCTGGATCAGCAGTCCGTTTTTGCCTTCCTGCAAGACATCGGGCACAGAGCCAACCGGCGTGGCAATCAGGGCTGCACCCGCACAAGCCCCTTCCAGCAGGCACACCGGCAAAACCTCATTGCGCGATGGCAGGATGACCAGATCGGCTTGGCAATACAGCGGCAAAATGGCATCGCGCGCCACCCAGCCGGTAAACGTCACCCGCTCAGCCAGACCAAGCCTGTCTGCCTCCTGGCGAAATGCGGCAACATCGCCGGTTCCGGCAAAGACCATGCGCCATTCAGGCAAATGTTTTGGCAAAAGCGCCAGTGCCACCAAAAGAACACCGGCCCCTTTCGCATCGGTCAGATTTCCGGCAAAAAACAGCCGCACCGGCTCATTTTCTGCACGAGGCTGGGGCGCTTGCGGTGCAAAATCGGCAACACCATTGGCCACAATACAAAAGCGCTCTTCCGGCAAATGATAGAAACGGGCAACAAAGCCGCGCCAATATGGCCCCAGCACGATAATGGCGGCAGCACGCTCAAACACCTGCCGCAAAACCAGCACCCAGCCCGGTTGCTTTTGCCCCGAGCCGGGAAAGGCAGAGCCATGAAAATGCACCACAGTTGTCACGCCAAACAGGCGCGCAACAACCTGCATCAGCCATTTGCGCCAGGCCGAGGCATTGGTGGCCGCATTGAGATGAACAATATCATAGCGCCGTGTTGCCAACAGCCATATCAGCTTCAAAAAGGCGAAGGGAAAATGCAGAACCCAGCCTGCACCGGACGCATCGCCGCGTGAGGCCAGAAACTCCATTTCCAGCCCCATTTGCACATGAGCCTGCAAATACTCATCAACATGCGAAAACAGGGTTTCGATGCCCCCGCGCCCTTTCAGGCCACGCGGCACGATGCATAAAACCCGAAGGGAGCGCAAACGCGCCGTCACGTTCTGCACCACTTTAAGCGCCATGCCGGAGCGATCCGGTCAATTGCTTCCAGTTTCTCTGAACTGTTGAGGGTATGGACTTTCGGAAAAGGCAATTTTTCGGGCGAAAGCAGCGGCACCGGGATCGTCAGCCGCACGCTTTTTTCATCAAGCTCAACAAGGTCGGCAAGGCCCAGCCCCCCGCCATAGCCATTTGTGCCATCCTGCATCGGCACAACAAGACGCTCAGCGATGCGCACAAAACCTCCACCGGGCCGCGCCGCTGCACGGTCGATCATGACCGGATTGGCCGGATGCGGCACCCATGGCCCTTGCAGATCCAGTGCAGAGAAAACCACCAGTGTGTCAGACGCGCTGCCACAACCGTAACACTCGGTGGCAAACAGCCAGAGCCGGTTTTCATGTTCCAGAAGCGTTGCATCAAACAATTCCCGCTCAGGAATCAGCACGGCATAGCGCACCCAGCGATCGGGGAAATTTTCAGCCCGGTACAGAACCAGTTCCCTGCTCTCGCCACCTTCCGGCAGCATCCAGATTTCCCCATCACGGGCAAAAACCTGCGGATAGGAAAGATGATGCGGCTCTTCCAGCACACAACGCGGAACCGTGGCTGTTCCATCATCAAAAATCTCAGCCACCGAAATTACGGCCTTGCTGGAGCCATGGCGAAAATCTTCGACAAAGATGAAATGACGCCCCTGCCATTCAAATGGAAACGGATCGGCATAAAAGCGCTCGCCATCATCGGGCAGGGTTATCCATGGCTCGCCTGCCAGCAATCCGGTATCGGCCACCCGCACACCCTTGTGAAAGCGATAGTGAACCTCCCAGCGGTGGACATGAAACAGCAACCGGCGAAATGTGCCGATAATCTGACGCGGCAACATCGACAGTAAATAGGTTCCAGGCAACTGACGGCTGCTGAAATCCTTTTGCCTGTCAGGAAAAACCTCCTGAAGCATGGCGTCTTTACCTATTTCACCCCCATCTGTTTCAACATTGAGATGGCGCTGCGCGCTGCTGACGAGCAGCGTGATCATGCCTGCCAAAACATCATCCAGCCCGCGCATCAGCGACAGGCGGCTATCGACCATGGGGGCCGCACGGGCAATGCAATGCCTGCCATCAAGCGCAATTGTCACATCGGGCAACTGCCCGCGCAGCAACATGTCTGCGGCCGCCAACAGGCAAGGCGAACCGGAAAAAAGCGGCACAAGTGTCGGGTGCGTCCCTTGCAGTTCACCGCCACTTAAATCCAGCCGCAAAACAGCATCCGGGCGCGGTGATAATAATATCTCACCTGGCATCTTATCCAGAAGGCTGTTCATGCGAATCCGCAAAAACCTGCGTTCAAAGCCAAAAATCCTGTCCAGCCTGCTCATGGCCCCCGTGACAGGTTGTGCAGCTTGCGCCCCCACCAGCGCAACATCATATCCCCGTTGGCGCAGGCGCTCGACAATAGCGACATGAAAACGGCGTACCGTTTCTTGTGGCACCACGACATCAATCATGCCCACAGTAAACCCGTCATTTTTCATTTGCATATGGCTACAGTCATGGCCCCAAAATACTCTAAGCTCTTATTTTAACCGCATCATGATCCGGCTTCTCCGGCCCCGCCTGCTTTTTTACCCAGATGATCTTCATAAACCTGCTCCACCATATCGGCCAGATGCTGATAATCGCGATTGGCCTTGACCCAGTCCTGGCCCCTTGCCCCCATGGCTTCTGCTTTTTGCGGATCGGCAAACAGCCGCGCCACACCCTGGGCCATAGCCTTACCTGAATAGGCCGTGACAAAACCTGCCCCGCTGCCATGAATGACCTCGTTCTGGTCGTAATGCACAGTTCCCACTACGGGGCGGCCCATAGCCAGATATTCAACCAGTTTTGTCGGTGTCGCCACCTGCTGGGCGGCATCCATCATGAAGGGTGACAGGCACACATCAGCCCGCTTCACCCAGCCTAGCGCTTCGGCCAGCGGCAATTGCCCGGTAAAGATCACACGCTCGCTCAGCCCCATATTCTTGATGCGGGCATCAAGCCGCTGGCGCTCCTTTTCTGCCACCGCACCGATCAGGATCAGCATCGCATCGTGGCCCTCAGCCACCAGTTGCGCCAGCGCATCCACCGCCAGATTGCTCAAAAGGCTCAGGACATTGGCGCACAGATAGGCCATGGTTTTTCGGCCCTCAAGACGCGGGTCCTGCACAGGTTGAATGGAGACCGCATTATAGCGCCCGGTCGTTACACCCATCGGAACAGGCGTCATCTTCTGTGCCGGGACGCCACGAAATCCGAGCCGTTGGCGCATACGATTCGACTGCACGATAACATGATCGCAAAGCGGCAGGGCCAGCCGGTAGAACAAGACATTGCCGACAAGCGCATAAGCAATGCGTATCATGCGCCCCGGCCAGCTCATGGAGTTGAGATTTTGCACCGCATCGCGCAAGCGTGCATCCAGCACCGGATAGCTCATCCAGAACAGGCATGGCGTTCCTGAAATTTTTCCGGCAAGCGCATAGGTAATGGCCCATAGCGGCTGATCCCTGACCTGGATCAGATCATAATGACCACGCGCTGCACGCCATGCCAGCTTCAGCCGAAGAAAGCTTTCTGCAATCCGATAGCGCAGCACGCCAAACCTTTCCGACATCTGGCGGCGGGCCAGATAAAACCGTTCATTGCAAGTCTCCTCCACCCGCGCCGGTCCGTCTGCAACCGGACGCAGGCTCCAGTCGACTTTCAGCCCCCGACCCACAAGATGATTGGAAAACAACTCGACAAGATCGACCCGAAAGGCCGGATAATCATCCGGCGCCACAAATAACAGGCGTGTTTGGTCCAATGCGTTGCGAGCAAGAACCTGCGCCGGGCTTTTTATTGCAGCCGTCATAGTTATTTCCGTCTCAAACTATCTGCGACGATGCACGCCGCGAAATATAGGCTTTTGCCTGCTTCACCCCCCGCCACAGTGCCGGGTTGCGCCGCATCCTGCCTTTCAGTTTCTCGCAAAACCGGAGTGCTGCAACCATGGCCGCACCAAGCGGTGTGAAGGAGGCATAAAGATCATCCAGTTCCTGAATGATATCGCACCAGCTGTCCTTATATTTTTCATAGCCGATTCCAAGATCATAAACACTCAGGCCCCGTTCGCAGCACTGCTGGATATGTTTGTAAAGAAGGGTGCTTCCCGGGCCAAAAGCCGCAAGCTCATCATTGGCATAGGCAGAAAAAAGAATATTGGCACAACCATGGTGAATGGCCGTTCCCTTCACCGCGCGCAATTTGCCTCCCGCAAACAGCCCGGCCATCTGCAAAAGCGGTTCTTCCATACCGATGGATCGTTCTAAAAGTTCATGAAAAAATGCCCGGACCCCCGGCTCTGTAAAACCGTCTGTCTTGCCCTGCATGGCAAGGTTGCGGCACTTATGTTTAAAGAAAAAATCAAGAGCAAGCCGGGCGCGCTCACGATCGCACAGGATCTCACAAGCCAGTTCACCGGCAGCTTTACGCATCTTGCGTTCTTGCCTGCGTATATTTTTCCGGCGTCTGGAACCGCCGGTTCTGGCCAGAATGGTCGCAAAGTCATCTGCCAGATCAAAGCAATAGCCTTCCGTGGGTGAAGGACACGCCTGAAGTCCCGTCAAAGGCTGGGCCAGACCATTATGGGATTTTGGTGTCCTTTGCAGAAAGGCGCAATCCACATCTGTCAGCACCTGACCAAGCATTGCCTTGATCTGCGCCCCCTGAAGCTGCGCCATCGCTGCTGCACCCTGCCTGCTCCACAGGCCGAAATTATAACCGGCATGATCGCCACCGATCCATGTCGCCATGCGCACCGGACCGCGTTTTACAATTTGCAAAGGCAAGATGAACGCTGCATCCCCATTCAGCCGCCCCAGCACAATGGCCGGACACGCATTCACATGAGGCAGAACATGCGCGATATTGGCATCCACCCATTCATAGCGCTGAAAAACAGTTGTAATGCCGCTTGTTTCCAGTTCACGCCATTCCTGTTCAATATCTGCCGGTCGTTCAAACCGCTCAAGCGTGATGGCAGAAACTGCTGGATTGACCTTGCCTGCACCGGCCGTCACATATGAGGCTGTATCTGCCCGTGACGCCATATTTTCCAAAGCTCCAGATGTCATGAAAATCTGCCTGTCCGGCCATGCGAACAAGGATTATATGAACCAAAACATATTCCGGTTAAAAAACAACCAAGTTACCATAAATACGTCATTGCAAGACTATCTGCCAACCAGTTCTGTCTTATCAAGTTGTTGTGATGTCATGAAATGGTTCAGGAAAAGTGCGGTGCGGAAAAAGAACATATGCAACCCTTGAGAAAATTGCTGCACCGCTCCGCCGATCTGAAAACCTTTGGCTTTGGACTTCTCTGGTCGACACTGGGCAGCGTCGCAATCCGGCTGACGCCGCTGATCACCACCATTCTGATCTCGCACTGGTTCGGCATCGAATCCGTGGGCACATTTGCCGTCACCTATGGAACGCTGATGTCGGCCAGCATGCTGGCCGCCACCGGCGTCAGCCTGATGGCCACGCGCAACATTGCCGCCACGGTCAAAACCGACCCCGAAACAGCCGGACGCCTTGCCGGAATGGCTGTGCTTCTGGCAGGGGCTGCGGGCCTGATATTGGCATTGGCCGTCTATCAGTTTTCAGATGCCATCGCCCGGCATATCCTCAAGCAGCCGGAACTGGCCTATTATCTGCGCATCATTTCGCCTCTTATCGCCATCAGCGCGTTCAATAATGTGCAGGCCGCCATTCTAAAAGGTCTGCAACTCTTCAAGGCAACAGCCCGGATCGACACGATCATGGGCCTGCTGATGATCATAGCGGTTCCTTCGGGCCTTTATCTTTACGGGCTGACAGGCGGGTTTGTCGCCCTTGGCCTTGCCTATCTGGCCGGCTCCACGATTATTTCACCTGCAATGCTAGCGGGTCTGCGCGCACACAATGTCCGGTTTTCATTTCGCGGCTCGCTGTCGCAATGGCCGATGATCACCCGCTTTGCCATACCGGCCCTGCTGGCCAGCCTGTTGTTTGAGCCGGTCAACTGGATCTGTACGACCATCATCGTCAATCAGCCCAACGGGCTTGAGCAGGTTGGCCTTTACTTCATTGCCATACAGCTTGAAGCCCTGCTTTTATTTGCACCCCAGATTGTGGTTCAGGTGCTGATCCCGATGCTTTCGACAGGTTTTGCCGAGCATGACAGGCGCCGCATACGCACCATACTGGCAATGAGCATTGGCACCAATCTTGTCATTGCCGCAGGCTTTGTTGCCGTGATGATGCTGTTTGGCGACTGGTTCTTGCTGCTGTTCAAGCTCGACCCGGCCCGCGACTGGCCAATCTTCATGATCGTGGTTTTTGCTGCGGCCATCATTTCAGGCGCACTGCCGCTTGGACAGGTTCCCGTCTCTTCCGGCCATATGTGGACCGGACTTTTGATCACCGGTGGCTGGGCCGCAACCTTTATTATCGGCACTTGGCTGTTACAGGATCAGGGCGCAAAAGGCATCGTCATTGCGCGTGCTGTGGCATGGGGCCTGCAAACACTGGTCTATCTGGCTTTCACACGCTTCGTCATGTCCCGCATGAAACAGATATCGGTGGTTTAGAACAATATCTTTATCCCAAACTGGTTCTTAAGTTCGGGATACTGGCTTTAATAAGAAAAACAGCCACCACCCCGTCATTGGACAGGGCCTGCGCCATGCGCTGCTCCTGAGCATCGGCCTTCTCGGCGCGCATCACAAGGGCGGCCTTGCGTGTTGCTTCAGCGGCAATGCGGGCGGCAAGGCTGTGTTCAGCCTCCAGCTCACCGATATTGACGATCACATCATCATATTCTGCGGCAATCGCCTCCAGCACATTGCTCACAGCCTCACGCGACAGGCGCGCCTGTGCAGGCAGCCGCCCTGCATTGAGCCTGTGCAGGGAACCATCCTGATCAGCCTTGAGCGCACCAAAGGCCGTAATTTCCCCCAATGCGATTTCGGCAAGTCCGGGATCATCTTGCGGTGCGTCCGCCGCCAGATCCACAAAAATGGCGCTGCGCCCGCGCAACAATGCCCCTTGCGCTATTTCCAGCGCACCGGCGCGCACCATTTCAGGCGTTCCAAGCGTTGTCACCAGCATCAATCCATCAACAACCGTGTCTTTCCCCTTGCGTGCTGTTGTTGGCACCAGGCGCGGATCGCGCCCCAGCAATCCGGCAAACAGGTCCTGCAATATCGCAGCAAGAACCCCGACAAACAGGCCCATGACAATGGCGGCCAGCAACATCGGCACTTTCGGCGGGAAGGAAGGAGAAACCGGCACACCAGCCTCGGCAATGACACGCGCCGTGCGAGCCGCAATGTCTTCCTGCTGGGTAATTTCCTGTCCCCGGACAAGAAAAGATTCATACACCAGCCGGATGGATTGCGCCTCGCGCTCCAGTTCCCGCAATTTGATAAGGTTTTCATTGGTGGCGAAAGTTTCGTCACGCGCCCTTTGCATGGCTCCGTCAATGCTGTTGAGCGCATCAACCGCAATCCGGTTGTCGTCACGCGCAGCCGCCACCAGCCGCTCGCTTTCTTCACGGATGGCCGTTTCGGCCTGTGCCACCTCCTGCACGGCGGCTGTCACACGTGGATGGCGCGGACCCAGCACATTTTGCAAATCGGCAAGACGTTGACGCGCATCGGCAAGGCGTGTGCGCAGCGCCCCCATGGCGCTTCCAGCATCGGCAGCAGTTGCCCCGACATAGCCGCGTGTTTCCAGTCCCTCTTCCAGAACCTGCAAGCGCGCTGCCGTTTCATTGACGCGGGCCAGCGCTTCCGACTGGCGCGCACTCAAATCTGTCAGCCGCCGCTCGCCTAAAAGCTGCCCTTCCGTTTGCGATATGTTATGCTCGCGCTTGAAGGTCTCAACCCGTGCTTCGGCCTCATTGAGCTGAAGCTGCAATTCACTCAAGCGACCGCGAATGGCAAGGCTGACATCGCGTACGGAATTTGCGGCAAAAGCAATCTGATCGGCCACATAGGCTTGTGCAATCGCATTGGCTAGCCTTGCCGTCTTGACCGCATCGGGCTGGCTTACCGTAATATCGATGACATAGGTATTATCACGGCGCGACACCTCAAGCGCCTTGGCCAGATGCGCCAGCGCAGCACTAAAGGCACGCTCCTTGTCAGCAGCTTCGTCCACAAGTCCGGAGGCTGGTTCAGAACCGGATTCAGGGTCGAGTTCGGGGTTAAATTCCGGGTCAGACACCAGATCAAGATCGCGCACGACACGGCCCAGAACAGTCTCGGAGGCAATCACCTCGATCTGGCTGTCAACCAGCGCCATATCGGAGCCGACACCTTGCTGGATAATTTCATTTTGCACGACGCGCTGCTCACGCGGGTCGATGAGGATACGCGCAGTCGCGCTATAGCGCGGGGTCACAAAGGACAGCGCAAACCAGGCCAGAGCCGGAAAAGCGACAAGGCAAAAGAGGATCGTCCACCGGCGTCGCCACAACGTCCGGCCAAGGCCGTAAAGATCAATACTGCTATCGACCCGGTCAGCCTGCGGAGAACGGTCAGACCTGTCGCCTGAAAGAAATGCCATGCCTATGAGCTCCGAAAAGCAACCACGGCACTTTGCCTGATGGTAAACAAGTGATGCGCAAACAGGCTTAAAATCAGGTTAAGCCTGCTTGCCTACTACGTTTTAAATATCAATTGCAGGCAGAATTCATGGTCTGCAACCGCCGCTCCCACGCCAAAGCATCCGTGACAATCAGATCAAGGTCATCGCGTTGCGGGATCCAGCCAAATTCATGACGCGCCAGATCCGAATTGGCGACCACGGAAGCGGCATCACCTGCACGGCGCGGCCCTTTGCGCACGTCAAAATCTTGGCCAAAAACGCGGCGCACCGCGGCAATCACGTCCAGCACCGAATAGCCATGGCCATATCCGCAATTGGCGATGAGGCTTTTGCCACCCTCACGCAAGCGCTGCAAGGCCAGCCTGTGCGCCCGGGCCAGATCGCTGACATGGATATAATCACGCACACAAGTGCCGTCCGGCGTTTCATAATCATCGCCATAGACCTGCATGAACGGCCGCTTGCCCAGCGCCGTCTCGCAGGCCACCTTGATCAGATGGGTAGCGCCGGGGGTTGATTGTCCGGTGCGCCCTTTTGGATCGGCGCCCGCCACATTGAAATAACGTAGCGCCGTATAGCGCAAATCATGGGCGGCGGCTGCATCACGCAACATCCATTCGCTCATCAGCTTGGAGCGGCCATAAGGCGATTCCGGTTCCAGTGGCGCATTTTCCTGCACCGGTTCGGCGCCAGTGCCGCCATAAACGGCAGCCGTCGAGGAAAAGATGAAATGACCAACGCCGTGCCTGACCGCCGCCTCAATCAGGGTCCGTGTCTTGCAGGTGTTGTTTTGATAATAGGTCAGCGGATCAGCCACCGATTCAGGCACGACAATCGACCCGGCAAAATGGATGACCGCATCGACCCCATAGTCACGCATCAGGCTGCCAACCAGGTCGCTATTGGCTATATCGCCCTCGATCAGGGTCCCTTCGGGCGCCACCGCCCAGTCAAACCCTTTTGACAGATTATCGAGCACCACAACGCGCTCACCCGCATCAAGCAGTTCCCACACCATATGGCTGCCAATATAACCAGCCCCGCCAGTCACCAGAACCGTCATGTCAACTCCTGCCCTGATGTTGATTTCCCGCCTGTCGGGAGCGGCGACAGACCATGAACGTAAAGTTGTTCCAGAAAACGGGCAGCATCATCAAAACGCTCATCTCCATCGTGGCCATGGCCAAGCACAGTGCGCACCTGAACATCGAAATCTGCATAATGCTGGGTGGTTGCCCAGAGCGAGAAAATCAGATGGTAAGGATTGGTGCGCACCATATGCCCCGCCTCCATCCAGGCTTCAAGTACCCCCACCTTTTCATCGACCAATGGCTTGAGCATTTTTTGCAATATGTCGAGCGTGTGGGGTGCGCCTTGCAAAATCTCATTGGTAAACAAGCGCCCCTCACGCGGAAAATCGCGCGCCATATCGATCTTGCGTCTTATATAGGCACGCAATTCCGATAGGGGATCACCTTCAGGATCAAGATCGCGCAAGGGTTGCAACCAGTCATCCAGCAATCGCTGAATCAACTGGATATGGATCGTTTCCTTGTTTTTGAAATAATAAAGCAGGTTGGGCTTTGACATGTCCGCTGCAACGGCAATCTGATCAATGGTTGAGCCACGAAAGCCATGGGTTGAAAAAACCTCAAGGGCTGCTTCCAGAATTTTTTCACGCCTGCGGGCCTGAATGCGCGTTAGCGGATGAGAGGGCTTTGTCACACTCAACTCCCATTCTCCCCCGATTCAGTCTGATCATGCATGACAAGCTATATGCTATGGCAGCCTGTTGATACGAGCCCATATACACAATAATGCGTTAAAGGCAGATTTTTTCGACCCTTTTGCAGTTGGACAGGATTATCCGGCCAGCACCCGCACAGAGGGAAAAGCCACTTCAACAAGTGTGCCCTCACCCGGGGTCGAGGTGATGGTAAAATGCGCACGATTGGCTTCAACCATCGCCTTTGTCAGCGGCAGGCCAAGGCCGGTGCCATCACCCCGGCCTCGCTTGAGCGTATTGAGCTGCCTGAAAGGTTTGAGCGCCTGTTCAATTTCCGCCTGCGTCATGCCAATGCCCGTATCGCGAACCCGCATGACGACATCGCCGGAAGTTTCATAGGCCGTGGACACGATCACCTGTCCGCCCGCTTGCGTATAGCGAACCGCATTGGACAGGATATTGAGGGCAATCTGGCGTACACTGCGCAAATCAGCCACCACTTCAGGCAATTGCGAGGCAAAACTGGAGCGAATGATAACACGCTCACGATTGGCCTGTGGCTGCATCAATGTAACGGTTTCAGCCAGCGTGTCATTGAGCGACACCGCCTCATAATCCATCTCCTGCTGCCCGGCCTCGATCTTGGAAATGTCGAGCAAATCATTGACCAGATCCAGCACATGATTGCCCGACCGGTTGATATCGCGCAGATAATCGCGATAGCGGTCATTGGCGACAGGGCCGAATTTCTCGTCCATCATCAATTCGGAAAAGCCGATAATGGCATTAAGCGGCGTGCGAATTTCATGGCTGATGCGGGCCAGAAAATCACTTTTCTGAGACGATGTCCGCTCTGCCAGGGCGCGTGCCTGTGTCAGATCCTCCTCGGTGCGCTTCCATTGCGTAATATCGCGCACCACCGCACAAAATCCGCTGCCACCAGGCAGGCGGCCAATGGTCATGAAAAGGGGAATAAAACGCCCCTGCGCCTCACGACCAATCACTTCACGCCCATCATTCAAGACACTGGCCACGCCCGGCTCGCTTAAACCCGCCAGATATTCTTGCGCCACACGCTGGCTTTCAATGGCGAATAAAGAGGCAAAAGGCTTGCCTATGACCTCATCATTATCAAAGCCGAACAAGGCTTCTGCGGGCCTGCTCAATGAGTCGATACGACCATCGCAGCCGATCAGAACGACACCATCCGTGGCCGTGTCAATGATGGTGCGCATTTCGCTGATACGAGCCTTGAGTTCAGCAATATCAACCTGTGCGGCCAAATTGGCGGGAGGCAAAACAGCCTCAACCCCGCCGGGAGCGGCTTTTTCCTCGCATCGGCGCAACACCAGAAGCAGGGCTGTCCGATGCTGCCACTGGACGGAACGCAAAATTGCCTCAACCGGAAGTTCGCCGCCATCCTTGCGGTGCAAAAACAGTGCGTGGCGAGCCTCATCGGGGCCGGTTTTGCTTGCATCCAACGGGTCCTCATAAGGATCGGTAAACAGCGCGCCCAGCCCACCGGCCGCAATCAGTTCTGCAAGTGTGGCATAGCCGGTAAGTGCAAAAAACTCTTCATTGGCATAGTGCAGCACATCGCCAGAATGAACCAGCAATGGCACCGGCAACCGCTCCAGAATACTGGTATCGGGCGCACCGGCCTCAATCTTGCCAGCATCTGCAAGAGGGCTATCGGATGCAGCCGCTTCCGTCTTTTCCAATGCAGCATCAGGATAATGGTCCTCTGCCCGTGCATCCTGAAAATCTGCAAATGCAATGCTGTCATCGTCTTTAAGGATTTTTTCCTCTTCAGGCCATTTTGATCCCGTATCGGCAATATCTTCGGTTACATCTGCACTGGCAGCATTATCCTTTCGCAGCCGCCTGGCAATCTCGCGAAACGCATGACGCTCGGCAGAAGAAAGCCCGCCATTTTTTACCGGCTGTTCCGGGACGGATTTTTCGGGCTGTTCCGGGATGGGCGGCGCAAGCGGTGTTTTTTGGCGCGCAATGGCGGGCTCCTCAACCAGCCTTATGATCTTGTCACTGATCCGGCGCACAGGATGTGGGGATAAAGCCAATGCCGGGGCCTCGCCCTTGAACGGGTCAGCCCCTCCCCCTTCCAGAACAGGTTCAGCCGCAGAAGCCGATGACGCATTGGGCACCAGCGCCAGTCCGATCCGTTCCGGGTCCGGCCCGGCCTCCGCCATACGGATAACCCCAAATCCGCGAAACCCTTCAAACTCACGGGCACGGTTATAGACAGGCAAGGCCGCCAGATCGACAGGAACACGCAAGCTGGTGCCAGCCATCGGCCACAGGACCGAACGGCCCGACCATGTATCCTGACGCTCCAGCAGGTCACCAACCTCACCGGACGGATCAAAACCAAAGGCTTTGGCCACATCCCGGAAGCGTCGGCCAATCACATCGCCTGAAGGCCCCCCCAGCGCCGCTGCAAATTCATCAGAAAGAGACAGGAACCGCCCCTGTGCATCGGTGCGCCAGACAAAGCGTATGGAGGCAGCCTTTACCGGTGCTGCTGCCGGCGCCTGATCCTTCACTTTGGTGACGGGCTGTATGTCATCGGTAAGATACCAATGACCAGGGCGGGTATTCGTCTTTTCCGAGCGCTGGACGGGTGCAACAGGCGCCGCTGTGGTCCCGTCAGCAACGGCCTCTGTGGCCCCATCAGTGACCACATCTGTGGCGACATCTGTGGCGGCGTCACCTTCATCGACCACCACCAGAAGATGCCGCTCCGGATCATCGCTCAGACGCGCAATTCCGGCCGGGAATGTTTTTGCGCCAATCCGCAGCAGTCGCTTGACCAAACGGTTATCTTCACCGGCCACCTCTGCAACCAGTCCGGCCAGAACAGGCGCTGCAATGCCAAGACCGGCAAAACCGGCAGAAGCCGCCTCGACCTTGCCCTGCCCATCTATGAAGGCAAGAAACTGTGCATCTGTGTCAAAACCACCCAGCGCATGCGGGTCAGGCGTCATTGAGGTCTTGTCGTCATCCGCCATCACCGGCGCCACAAGCAAAATAGCCCTCTCGCCATCCGGCAGGCTGATGCTGCTGGCAAGCAGCGCTGCCGTTTCACCCGACAGGCCCGCAGTCAGGCGCACCAGAAGCGGGCGATTCTCCCCAATGTCAGGAAAGCCGCTGGTGGCCGCAATCTGGCGGCGGGCAATTGGCGGAAGGCCCGCTTCGGCGCCAATTGCTGCATCAATAGTTTGATGCCCAAACAACACCGCACCTGGACCATTTGCCCACAGGACATGTTCAAGATCGACCGACAGAATAACCATCGCATCCCCGGCGGCAAAGCGTGTCCGGACCATGTCCAGCACAATCAGGTCAAGGAAGGAATAGTTGGCAGGCGACATAAAGGTAACGGCTCCCCCCCAATGTGGGAAAACTGGAAATTAACACTTTATTAGTAAAAGGCTGGCAAGCCCGCGTCCAGAGTTTCAGACATCAGATGCCGGAATCCTGCCTGCGTGGTTAATAGGGTCAGCAATAAGGCCCCACGGCCCAAAGCCCTCTACAGCTTCTGAAATCAGGCTTTTTTACAAAAGATATTTCAGTTGATGCCGGGAAAAAGCATTTTATCCACCTCCAACGAGACAAAAAATGCTTTAGAGTATTTCTTGTTTTTATGAAAACATGGCGAAACACTCTAAGCTCTTGTTTTAGCCGCATTTGTGCGACGCCAGATGGTATCATCTGGCTGCAAAATGCTCTGGAGCTATCTTTTCCTTCTCATATGGCTTGAATTGGAATCCATTAAACCGTATTGACGGCATCGTTGGAAGCCTGCATTGCAAAACGGCCGGTTTCCAGACCGGCTTTGTGCCGTTGTAGCTCAGTTGGTTAGAGCGCCGGATTGTGGATCCGGAGGTCCCTGGTTCGAGCCCAGGCAACGGTACCACCACTTTTTCTCAACATATCAGCCCATATGCAGCTTCATGCGCGCAAGCACATTGCCTTACACGGCAATTGAATATGGACCTCACACAGTAACTGCATATGGTCTCATATCATTGAATATTCAGACAATAAGCCCTATATATACAATGTATTTTGTGGAGTTTATCTGAATGCTGGATTCAATACCTGAGAAAAAAGAGAGCAGAGCAGAGAGAACCGACCGGATTGCGCGTGAACTCATCAACGCAAAGCGATCTGAAATCGACAAAAAAACTGCCCGCCTTCGCAATATTAGACTTCAAATGGAACAGATAGACAAAATTTAGTCTTTTAATGACTGAGATCTTGTTGTTCTTTTGATTTCAACCCAATTATAGTTCGCAACATGCCCAGACCCGGACAAAACCATCTGAGTGCAACATGCAAAAAGGCTCTGCCCTGTGCAGAGCCTTTTGCATTTTAGCATCTTCCAAGCCGGGTTTTGCTTGCCGACCCTGTCAGGCTCGCTTATCTGATGAAGGCTTCAGATAAGTAAGCCCGAATTAAAGGAGAAGCCTTTGTCTGCTCTTACCCGCCTTCTTGGCGATACGCCTTTGCGTATTCTGGCAAAGCTGCTGATTCTTTCGTTTCTGGTCGGGCTGGTCATGAGCGCCTTTGGCTGGTCGCCTTATGACATTTTCCTGGCCATTAAAAATTTCTTCCTCGACATATGGAATCTCGGCTTTCGCGCCATCGACCGCATTCTGGGCTATATTCTGCTTGGAGCGGCAATCGTGATCCCTGTTTTCCTCCTCATCCGGCTTGCCAATTACCGCAAATAACGGATTACGGTTCAAATTGAACATTGCCTGCCTTGCGCTTCAACCTGCTGTTTCAGCGCACTTTGCAGACCACAAAGCCGTCGCGGTATCGAGGATTAAGACAGCGTGAACACCCAGACGCAACAATTGCCGCAACAGGCCTTTACTGTCTCGAACAAGACAGTGCTGGCCATTGCCGTGCCAATGACGCTTGCCTATTTGACGACGCCGCTCTTGGGACTGACCGACACGGCAATTATCGGTCAATATGGCGATGCAGCCCTGCTTGGCGGACTGGCGGCGGGCGCGCTGGTGTTCGACTTTGTTTTTTCAACATTCAATTTTCTGCGCGCGGGCACGACCGGGCTTGTGGCTCAGGCTTTTGGCGCGGGAAATATAGCCGAAGAACAGGCCATATTCTGGCGCGCTTTCTTCATTGCCCTGCTACTTGGCATTGTCATTGCCATATCCGCCCCATTGATCGCCATGGGCGGCATCCGTTTTCTAGGCGCAGAAGCGCAGGTCAACCAGGCACTTGACACCTATGTCCGCATCCGGATGTTGAGTGCTCCTTTTGCCCTCGTCAATTATGCAATACTGGGCTATCTGCTGGGTCGGGGCGATGGAAAGACAGCATTGGCGCTGCAAATCCTGCTCAATGGCACCAATATCGGCCTGTCATTGCTGTTTGGTCTCTATCTTGGCTGGAACGTGGCTGGTGTGGCCTGGGGCACGGTTGGCGGCGAACTGATCACGATGCTTGCCGGGCTTGCCATTGTGCTGGCGCGCTTTCGGCACAGCCCGCACATCAATCTTGCCCACATCGCCAATATAGCTGCCATCAGACGCATGATGGTGCTGAACCGCGACATCATGATCCGTTCCTTTGCGCTGCTGGCAGCCTTTGCCCTGTTTACCCGGCAAGGCGCGCAATTTGACACGGTCACGCTGGCGGCCAATGCGGTGCTGATCAATTTCTTTCTCACCGTCTCCTTCTTTCTTGACGGCTTTGCTGCCGCAGCAGAACAGCTTACCGGGCGCGCAGTCGGCGCCCAAAACCGCATGGCCTTTCGTCAGGCGGTCAAACTATGCGCGCTTTGGGGATTCATGCTTGCAGGCATTGCCACAGGAACCGTGCTCTTGTGGGGCAATGATCTGATCGCCTTCCTCACCACAGCCGAAGATGTGCGCGAACTGGCGGCAGACTTTCTGCCCTGGGCTGCCTTGACCGCACTGAGCGCCGTGCTTGCCTTTGAAATGGATGGCATCTTCATCGGCGGCACATGGTCTGTCGATATGCGCAACGCCATGCTTTTATCGCTGGCCACATTCATCATTGCCATGGTGGTGTTGACGCCACTATTTGGCAATCACGGCCTGTGGGCAGCACTTCACCTGTTTCTGCTGATGCGCGGGTTGAGCCTGCTTGTCCTGTTGCCGGGGCGTGTGCGCAGCACTTTCAGCCACCCTGCATAAGAAACACCTTGCCGTCCGATGACTGCCTTTGACACAAGCATAAATGAAGTTAAAGCAAGGATTTATCAGCCCAGGCATCAAGTTTGCTGTCACGCAATTCACGCACATTGCTGTGACCATCCCTTGCCAGAAATTTGACCATATCCGCAGCAATACGGGCAGGCAGCGAGGGGCCGGCAAAGATCATGCCGGTATAAAGCTGAACGAGATCTGCCCCGGCGCGGATCTTTTCCAGCGCCGTTTCTGCAGAATTGACGCCGCCCACGCCGATAATGGCAATTTCAGACCCAAGCAGCTTGCGCATTTTAGCCAGAACAATGGTGGAGCGCTCAAACAACACTTTTCCAGACAAGCCACCTGCCTCGCCAGCCACAGCACCACTTTTCAGTGGTGGCCTTGAAACGGTGGTGTTGGAGACAATGACCCCTTCAATGCCACTTTGCAAAATCGCTGCTGCAATATCTTCCAGTTCGGCCTCAACCAGATCGGGGGCGATCTTGAGAAAGACCGGGGGCTTTGCCAAAGCCGTTTCACGCGCGGCCATCAACCGCGACAAAAGCTCGGCAAGCTGTTTACCTGCCTGCATATTGCGCAGGCCCGGCGTGTTGGGTGAGGAGATATTGGCGGTCAGATATGAAGCAAAAGGCGCAAAATTCACCACGCCGCGCTCATAATCGGCGATGCGATCGCTGCTGTCCTTGTTTGCACCGATATTGACGCCGATAATGCCGCCTTTGCCCTGACGGGCGACAAGCCGCTGTTTTGCAACCTCATGACCTTCATTGTTGAAGCCAAGCCGGTTGATGACCGCCTCATCATCCACCAGCCGGAAAATGCGCGGGCGCGCATTGCCGGGCTGCGCCAGCGGCGTCACGGTTCCCACCTCGGCAAACCCAAAACCAAGCCCCAGCAGCGCATCAGGCACTTCGGCATTTTTGTCATAACCAGCGGCCATGCCAAGCGGATTGGGAAAGTCGAGCCCACACAGGCGCACCTGCAATCTTGGGTCACGCACAGGCCGCGCGCCAACGGGCAAACCACAGCGCAAAGCAGCAATTGACAGGCCATGGGCCGTTTCAGGATCAATGGAAAACAGTAATTTCCTGCTGATTGCATCCAGTACGCTCATGTTTAATCCAGCTCCGGAAATTGATGGCTGCCATCCGCAGCAAGCGGCAAGGGCTGCACCCACAGCACACTCTTGACCGGCAGGCTTGCATAAAGATGCGGAAACAATGCGCCCGCGCGGGACACTTCCCAGCGCAGCGCCTCTCCCAATGCCGCTCCATCCACTGCCACCAGCAAAAGATCATCTTGCCCGTAAAAATGCCTGGCGGCAGTCTCAGACACCTGTTGTGCGGTTGAAAAATGAATATAGCCATCGGCAAGATCGACCGGGGCGCCGATAAAATTGCCGCTGCGTTCGGCTTCAAGCCACAGCGTGCGCGGCACAATTTTGTAGATAAGTTTTTGCATGAAAGGCCTATAGAGCATTTTGCAGCCAGATGGAAAGTGCCGCGCGAGCCTGCCTTCCATGCACGATGAGCATAAAATATTCTGGCGGATACACGAATGAAGCTTTATCTATCGCTTGCGGCATATCTTGCACTGTCAGACAATCTTGCCTGACTGAAAATACGCTGGAGGCCTGTGCCGCATTTATCTGGAGAGGGAAATGCTGAAAGAATTTCAGGAATTTATTTCCAAAGGCAATGTGATGGACCTTGCCGTTGGTGTGATCATCGGCGGCGCCTTTGGCGGCATTGTCGATTCGCTGGTCAATGACATCATCATGCCGATTGTCGGCGCTATTTTTGGTGGTCTTGATTTCAACAACTACTTTCTGGCGCTGTCTTCAAATGTCACGGCAACGTCACTTGAGGCTGCCAAGCAGCAGGGCGCAGTGTTTGCCTATGGGTCATTCCTGACCGTGCTGTTGAACTTCTTAATCCTGGCCTGGATCATCTTTTTGATGGTGAAGGGCGTCAATAATATGCGCCGCCGCCTCGAAGCAGAGCCTGCCGCGGCAGAAGCAGCGCCACCGCCGCCCGATGTTGCATTGCTGACCGAAATCCGCGATCTGCTGGCTCGCAGCAAATAATTATCAACACGGGCTTTTAGAGCGTGTCGCAATCTTTCAGATTCACGCAACCCGCTTTAAGCCTTTGTTTTTACGCATGCCATTATCCTGAAACTGGTTCTCAAGTCTCGGGAGACAGGCTTTAGAGCATTTTGCAGCCAGACAAAGCGTCTGGCTGCAAAAGCTTTGTTTATACGCATGGTTTTATCCAAAAAAACCTGCAACTTTTCAGGATCATGCTTTAACCTGCCTTTGCCAATAATCCCTTCATCGCGTTATTGCCTTGCAAAACAAGGTTGCGGTCCGGGAAAAGCCCGGCGGCCATCATTTTACGGCCCAGCATGTGGTCGGCCGGACGGTTGACGGACTCAATCGCCACCAACCGCTCACCCGCAAAATGATAGGCGGAAAAGCTGTTTTCCTGACGCTCCCCGACAACAAGATGATTGTCAGCGCCCGTATTCAGTCCCACCATTTGCAACTTCATGTCACCAATATCCGACCAGAACCACGGCACAGCCTTATAGGTTTCTGACCCGCCAGCAATGATCTGTGCCGCCAGACGCGCCTGATCGGTGGCATTTTGCACCGATTCCAGCCGCACATCCTGACCGGTGAGCCAATGGCGGTAGGAGGCCACATCGCCCACGGCAAATATTTCCGCAACACGACTGCGCATTTGCCCATCAACACGAACGCCATTTGCAACAGCAATCCCTGCCTGTTCTGCCAGTTCGACATTGGGGACCACCCCAACTCCGACAATAACCAGTTGCGCTGGCAGGCGCTCACCAGCAGATGTAATAGCGGCTGTGACATAGCCATTTTCTCCCTCCAGCCGACTTACCGTCATACCGGTGAGAATCCGCACGCCCAGATCGGCAAAGCGCTGGCGCACATGCTCACCAATCGGTTGCGCCACCACACGCCCCAGCAGCCTGTCGGCAGCCTCAATCACAGTAACATTGCGGCCCGCAGCCTGTAATGTTGCAGCAATTTCCAGCCCGATAAAGCCGCCGCCCAACACCACCACATCAGCAGAAGCATCACTTTTCAGACGAATAAGACGCGCGTCCTCAATCTCACGCAAGGAAACCACCCCCGCCAGATCAGCCCCCTCAACAGACAATCTGCGTGGACGCGATCCCGTCGCCAGAACCAGTCGATCGAAGGCCAATGGTGCGGCTTGCGCAAATTCAAGGCGACGGCTGGCAAGGTCGATACGGGTCACATGCAGCCCGGGGCGAAAGTCGATATGGTTGCTTGCATAAAAATTCTCGCCACGCAGCAATTGCGGACCGGCCTGCGCATCCTTGATGAAGGTTTTGGACAAGGGCGGCTTGTGATAGGGCAACTCATTTTCCTTGCCGATCAGCACCACCGGCTCATCATAGCCTGCCTCGCGCAAGCTGGCGGCGGTCTGGACCCCGGCATGACCTGCGCCAATAATAAGCGTACCCTTCTTCATCGCGACACCAGCTTTCAGCACTCTTGTTTTAACCGCATTTATGCGACCCCACCACCTGTCACGCGGCCCGCGCCATATGCTGGCTGTCCATACGATAGGAAATGGCTTCTGCCAAATGGATGCGCAACACGGTTGCACTTCCGTCAAGATCAGCCAATGTGCGCGCCACTTTTAAAATACGATGATAGGCCCGACCGGAAAAACCAAGTTTTTCACTGGCACTTTGCAAGAGCGCAACCCCCGCAGGATCAGGTACAGCCACCTCCTCAATCAGCGAAGGCGGGCATTGCGCATTGGTCAGCACACCAGCAGCCCCCGCATTTTCAAACCTCTGGCGCTGAATACTGCGCGCCTGCGCCACGCGCATGGCGACAGAAGCGCTGGTTTCAGACTTTCCCGGCCGGATCAGATCCGCTGCTGAAACAGCAGGCACTTCAACTCTCAGGTCAATACGATCAAGCAGCGGGCCGGAAATGCGGGCCTGATATTCGGTGCGGCAACGTTCTCCGCGCGCGCAGCGAAATCCGGGTTCACCCGCCATACCGCAGCGGCATGGGTTCATGGCTGCAACAAGCTGTATATTTGCCGGATAGCTGACACGGTGATTGGCTCGCGCAATCATGCAGGACCCGGTTTCCAAAGGCTGGCGCAAGGCATCAAGCGTCTGCGGTGAAAATTCGGGAAATTCATCAAGAAACAAGACGCCATGATGAGCCAGCGAAATCTCGCCGGGCCGGGCGCGCAACCCGCCGCCCACCAATGCAGCCATCGAGGCTGAATGATGCGGCGCGCGAAATGGCCGCCGATCTGTCAATTGCCCGCCCGGCAGTTCACCGGCAACGGAGGCAATCATCGACACTTCCAGCAATTCGCGTGGCGACAATGGCGGCAGAATGGAGGGCAGGCGCTGAGCCAGCATGGATTTTCCAGAGCCCGGCGGCCCGACCATCAGCAGATTATGTCCCCCTGCCGCGGCCAATTCCAATGCACGCCGGGCGCTTTCCTGTCCCTTGATGTCGGCAAGATCCGGCAGATCCGCTCCGCTGGCGCGCACACCCGGTTCAGGGCGCGACAACAATTGCGTGCCTCGAAAATGATTGGCCAGTGCAATCAGGCTGCGCGGCGCTAAAATATCAATTTTACTGCCAGCCCAGGCGGCCTCCGGTCCGCATTCATGGGGGCAGATCAAGCCTTTTTCATCCCCATTGGCAGCCATTGCCGCTGGCAAGGCTCCCGACACGCCGGCAATGGTGCCATCAAGCGATAATTCACCAAGCACCACATAGGTTGAAAGACACTCGGCAGGAATAACACCCATTGCCGCCATCAATCCAAGCGCAATGGGCAGATCATAATGGCTGCCTTCCTTGGGCAGATCGGCGGGAGCCAGATTGACTGTCACCCGCTTGGCGGGCATGGACAGGCCCGAAGCATGCAAGGCAGCCTGCACCCGCTCGCGGCTTTCAGCAACCGCCTTATCCGGCAGGCCGACAATGGACATGCCAACCTTGCCGGGCGCAACCATGACCTGAACATCAACAGCTACGGCTTGAATTCCCTGAAATGCAACCGTGCGCACGCGTGAAACCATGTCCCGCCCTACCGTAGATGAAAGCGTGCCGCTTTTCTTTGAAGATTCACACGACCCACTTTAAGCCTTTGTTTTTATGCATGTCTTTATCTCGATAACCGGTTCTCGATCTCAAGAGACAAGCTTTAGAGTATTTCTGGTATCCACAAAACAAATGAAAAGCCCCTGCCTTGACAGTGAAGCATAAAACACCTCACCCCACAAGAACATTTCAGGAACAAATTCACCTTTCGGGTGAAAAACAGTTGTATCAGGTTGAAAAAAGAGAACCTTTGTTCTTTTTACGCATAAAGAAATAAAGAAAAGGCCGACAGTTTTTGACTGTCGGCCTCCTGAAACAGTCAGGCGAGATACAGCCCGGTTTTACTGGGCGGCAGCCTTGGCGGCATCAATCCAGCCGTCAAATTTTTCCTGATTGGCCTTGATCCACTCATCCGCCTGTCTCTCAAGATCAGCCGGCTTGTCGGCACCTTCATACATCTGGGCGTTTTGCGCAAAGATGTCTTCAATCGGGATGCTCATTTCTTCAAGCAGCTTTTTAGCGGCCGGGTTTTTCTCCAGAAACTCATTATTGGCGACAACCTGAATATCATTGGCGGGCCAGCCCATCTGGCATGGATTGCTGGCACAGCCCGTCACGTCAGGAATGGCGGTCTGTGATTCCATTTCCTTCTGGTCTTCCGGCAGCGACGGCGTTTCAACCTCCAGCCAGACCACATCCTCACCCGGTTTCAACATGCCAACCGTCCAGTTCGGGGTCCAGGTATAGAAGAAGATCGGCTTGCCCTCCTCATAGCGGCTGACAGCATCGGCCATCGAGGCTGAATAAGAGGCTGTGATCGGCGCCACCGTATCGCCCAGCCCATAGGCTTCCATCTGGTGGGTGATGGTCAGTTCACAGCCCCAGCCGGGCGGGCAGGCAACCAGATCGGCCTTGCCATCGCCATTGCTGTCAAACAGCTTGGCAATCTCAGGATTTTTGAAATCCTCGATCTTGCCGATATTGTGCTCTTCAGCCGTTTTCTTGTCGATCAGATAGCCCTGCAAGGCGCCGCCCTTGGCAACATAGCCGACCGTGCTGCCCTTGCCTTCAATCTCTTCCAGATAGGTGTTGTGCAGCGGGAACCAGCCGCTTGCCCAAAAATCCATGTCGCCTTGCGCCAGCGCCTGATAGAAGGGCGGGTTGTCAAGCGCTGTCGGCTCATTGACCGTATAGCCAAGCGCTTCCATAGCCTTTTTATAGATCTGCGCCTGAAACCATTCCGTGTCCCAGGTGGGCTGGCCCATGCGTACAGTTGTTCCCTCACCCGGCAGTGACTGCGCAACCAGTGGCGAAACGCTCAGCGACAAGGCTGCCATGGCAGCTGCAACGCTATAAAAAATCTTGTTTCCAGTCATATCCAGTTTCTCCCTGTTTTCCGATGTGGGATCACGCAAGTTCAAGAATGATCCCGGTATGTTTTCTCCTTTGCACCGGCGCGGCTTTCTCAAGTGCGCCGCTGCAAACTTATCAGCCGCTTGCCCTCTTCCGGTCAGGACTGTTGTCACCAAGCGCCTGAGTGACGCGGTCAAGAATGATCGCCATCAGCACAATGCCCAGCCCGCCAACACTGGCATAGCCGACATCAAGCCGACCAAGGCCGGTATTGACGATAAGCCCGAGGCCACCTGCACCGATCAGCGCGCCGATCACGGCCATGGAAAGCGCCAGCATCAAGGTCTGGTTTACCCCGGTCATGATGGTGCGCAAGGCCAGCGGCAATTGAATTTCCCACAAGATCTGGCGCGAGGTGGACCCGAACGCACGCCCTGCCTCCACCAGTTCGCCCTGCACCTGCCTGATACCCAGATTGGTAAGACGCACCAATGGCGGCAAGGCAAAAATGATGGTGGCGATCACAGCCGGAACCATGCCGACCCCGAACAGCATGACGATCGGCACCAGATAGACAAAAGAGGGAATGGTCTGCATCACATCCAGTATGGGGCGGATGATGGCCGCAGCCCGGTCGCTGCGCGCAGCCAGAATGCCAGCCGGGATTCCGACAATGATGCAGAAAACAACCGCTGTAATGATCATTGCCAGCGTAATCATGGTCTCGCGCCAGATGCCGATCCAGTCAAGCAGCAACAAGGATACCAGCGCGAATATGGCCACTCCGCGCCCGGCTGCGCGCCAGGCACCCAGCACGACCAGAACCAGAATGACGGCAAAGGGAATGGCCAGCAACATGCCTTGCAGATTGTCCAGAAGCATCTGGATCGGCATTTGCATAACCCGAAAAACAGGCCGCAGGACCGGCACCAGCCACCCCTTGACGAAGTCTTGAATCCAGCTGTCGAGCGGCAATGCACCATAATGTGAAGGCCGGGCCAGATCGGTAATCGCGCGCAATGTGCTTATGCTATCGGTCATGGCGACACCCCTTCCTGCGACATCCTTTCCTGCCCGGCAAGAACTGCCGTCATGTCCATTGCATCAAAACACCCTTCCAGACTGCCATCGCCACCCCGAACGACAACCGGCTTGCCATCTGCAACAAGGCTGAAGGCTTCATGCAAGGGACGGTGGCCTTCAATGGTTGCAGCCCCTCCCTCAACCAACGCCTCAAGTGCGGCTTGATCAACTGTTTTCCGGATGGCGGTTCGCACCGGCAGCACCCGACCCCGATCAATGTCGTGGGTAAAGGCTGCCACATAATCATCGGCCGGGTTAAGCACGATCTGCGCCGGTTTTCCGACCTGCGACAGCCGCCCGTCTTTCATCACCGCAACATGATCACCCAGCGTCAGCGCCTCGTTAAGATCATGGGTGATGAAAATGATGGTGGTTTTATAGCGGCGCTGCAATTCAATCAGTTCACCTTGCATATCCCGCCGGATCAGCGGATCAAGTGCACTGAACGGCTCATCCATAAGCAGGATTTCAGGATCGAGCGCCAATGCACGGGCCAGGCCCACACGTTGCTGCATGCCGCCGCTCAGATTATGCGGATAGCGATCCCCCCAACCGGCAAGGCCAACATTTTCCAATGTTTTCAGTGCTTTTTCGCGCCGCTCCGCTTTGCCCATGCCCCGCATCTTAAGGCCATATTCGACATTTTCAGCAACAGTGCGATGTGGCAGCAAGGCAAAATGCTGGAACACCATGGTGATCTTGCCAAGCCGCAATTCACGCAGACGCGCTTCCGAAGCCTGAAGAATATCCTCGCCGTCAATTTCGATCGTGCCGACCGTCGGATCATGCAGGCGGTTCAGGCAGCGCACCAGCGTGGATTTTCCTGAACCCGACAGGCCCATGACAACAAAAATCTCGCCCACCTCAACAGAGAAGGACACGTTATCAATGGCCAGCACGGCACCGGTTTCTTTAAGAATTTCGGTCTTGGAAACATTTTGCTGCGCCAGTTCCAGCGCCTCTTTGGCCCTATCGCCAAATGCCTTGCTGACCCCACGAACCTCAATGCGGCAGGGGGCTTTTGATGTTTCAGAAGAGTTTGAAGGTTGCTTTGCGTGCATCAATCATACGCCCTCTTGAGCCATGGAAGGAACGGCAAACACGCTCATAAGGGTACAGACAAATGCCTGAACAGCCCGTTTGAAAATTTTAGTGCTCATTGCACCTGAGAAGATGCGCCAAGCACCAGACAACGTCCGGTTTTCGGCTTTCCTTCGAGAGAAAAAGCCTGATTTTGATACAAGGATAGTGCGTCTCCTCACCATTTCATGCCCCAATGCTCATCCCGGGTTCCCGTCCGGTCAGATTGATTTTGGGGGTATGATTTCAATCTTGTCTTTAGCTTGTAAACCCCAAGACCCCTAATGATAAACATTACAAAAAGTAATGCAACCCGCAATGAAAGTAACCTTTATTCCTCAAGTACAGATGCCGTCTGGGACCCGGTCAGGCCCGGTTGCTCGCGTTCCTTACGGATCCAGCGCAAAAAAGCCTCAACCTGAGGTTTCAGAGGCTGGCCATTGCGCAGCACCACATAATAGGCCTCGCGGGTGCGTAGCGACTCGGCTGTAACCCGCACCAGCCGGTCTTGCTGCAAAAGGTCATGAACCAGCCGGTTCCAGCCGAGCGCAATGCCTTCACCGCGCATCGCAGCATGAATTGCATCCGTATAAAAGCTGCAACTGAGCGTCACATTGAGCGGTGCAGCCCCATGCCCGAAGGCGTTGAGCCAACGGCTCCAGCCCACCCAGCTCGGATCTGCCGAGCCGCTGGCAATCAGGCTGTGATTGACCAGATCCGCCACACAGTCGGGCAAGCCATGCGCTTCCAGATAAGCAGGGCTGCATACAGGAAAAATATCGTCAGAAAACAACAGGGTCGAGCGGCCATCGGGCCAATTGCCGACACCATAGCGAATCGCAATATCGGCATCCTCGCGGATCAGATTGACATTGGTATCCTGACTGATGACTTTAAGGCGGATTTCAGGGTGAAGACGGCGAAAATCTGAAATTTTGGGCAGCAGCCAGAAATGCGAAAATGCCACCGAGGCCGAGATCACCAGTTCACCGGAACCGGTTTCAGACGTCAGTGACTGCACGGTGCGCGTAATGGTGCCCAGCGCCTCCGACATGGATTTCGACAATATCTGGCCGCGTTCCGTCAATTCTATGGCGCGATGCAGGCGCTTGAAAAGCTGAAAGCCAAGATTTTGCTCCAGCGCCTGCACCTGCCGGCTGACGGCGGCTTGCGTGATGCCAAGCTCAACCGCAGCGCGCGTAAAGCTGAGCTGGCGGGCAGCGGCTTCAAACACCACCAGCGACGTCATGGGCGGAAGCTGACGGCGAAAACCGGACATGAAGCTGCCTTATGCCTGAAAAGACCCATGATGGGACGGAAGCAAATTTCTGGCAAGCCCGTCATGAGCATCATGTTCCCCTTGGCCTATGTTCCCCTTGGTTTGGCGCGGCTGGTGGCCTGCGCCAGCAATGGATTTTCCGGCCAGTTATGTTTGGGATAGCGGCCGCGCATCTGCGCACGCACATCCGCCCATGAGCCTTGCCAGAAGCCCGGCAAATCGCGCGTTGTCTGGATTGGCCGATGTGCAGGCGATAAAAGCTCCAATGTCAGCTTCACGACCCCATCAGCAATGGCAGGATGAGTGCCAAGGCCAAATAATTCCTGTACACGGATCGCCAATACCGGCTCCTCGCCATCATAGCGGATCGGCACATGGCTGCCGGAAGGGGCTGCAAAATGAGTGGGCGCCAGCGCATTGATGCGCCGCTGCAAATCATATGGCACCAGCAAGCTCAAACCCGCCTTCAGATCACCCCCCGAGACGGAGGAAAGTGCTGCAGAACCGGTCAAGAACGGCAACAGCCACTCTTCCAGCCGGGAAAGCAGGGCGGCATCCGCCATATCCGGCCATGGTTCACCCAAACCTTGGCGCAACCATGCAAGCCGCTGGCGCAGCGCCATGGCCGGCCTGTCTTGCGGCTTGTCCCATGGCAAAATGCCCAGTCCATGCACCTTGACCGCCTCAAGCATGGCTATATTGGCCGCATCTCCTGAAGGGGCAGGCAGCATTTTTTCAGATAAAGCAATTGCCCCCAACCGGCTTTGCTCGCGCACCCGCACAGCTTTGCGCTCCAGATCAAACAGCGTCTTGTGACGGGTTTTGATGTTTTGGCTCAACAGAGTGCGAATATCATCTTCATGGACACTGGCTGCCGCCATAATGCGCGCATTTTGCGCCCTGCCCTGCACATCGGCAATCACTAGAAAACGCTCTCCCGCCAGCGCATCAGCCATATCAAGCATGGCGCCAGACCCATTGGCCAGCACAAAGCGCCCGCGCTCGCCTCGCGCCTTGGCGACACGATCAGGCCATGCGTATAACAGCAGGGCGCCGGGCGAAATGGAGGCTTTGCTGATTACCCCCTTGCCAGCACTTTGCGCCAGTCCCAGCGCCAATTGTCGTGCTGCATTGGCACGCGGTGTGCGCTCATCGGCAAAGCGCATCAAGCGCCGCTCCAGATCAATGCTGTCACCGCCCAATCCGCGCTCGGTTAAAAGCACAGCCAAAAGTGCTGCATCGCGCTCATGCCCGTTGCAAGCCGCTTGCGCCACCATATGGGCAAGCCGCACCGGTAAAGCGAGACGGCGCATGGCCTGCCCGGTATCGGTCTGGCGGCCATCGGCATCAATGGCCCCCAACACACGCAAAAGATTGCGGGCCTCGTTCAGCGCCGGACCCGGTGGAGTGTCCAGAAAGGTAAGGCTTGTCGGGTCAGCAATACCAAAGGCGGCACAATCCAACACAAGCCCGGACAAATCAGCAGCAAGAATTTCCGGGGGTGTGAAGGCAGGCAAAGCCGCCGTCTGTTCAGCCCGCCACAGACGAATTGCAACACCGGGCTGTGTGCGCCCCGCACGGCCTGCACGCTGGTCAGCCGAGGCACGCGACACGCGCACCGTTTCAAGTCGGGTCAGCCCGCTTGCCGGTTCATAGGCAGGCAAGCGCGCAAGCCCGCTGTCAATGACCACGCAAACCCCGTCAATGGTGATGGATGTTTCGGCAATGGCTGTTGCCAGCACAATTTTTCGCCTGCCCGGCGGCGAGGCCCGAATTGCGGCATCCTGAGCTTTTGCCTCCATCAGCCCATAAAGCGGCACAATATCCACGGCAGTTCCCACCCGGCCTTCCAGCCGCTCCATAACGCGCATAATTTCACGCTGACCGGGCAGGAAGGCCAGCACACTGCCTGTTTCTTGCGCCAAGGCATCACGAATGGCGGCGGCCATGGCATCCTCGACCGACACGCCAGAAGGACGCTCCCGATAATGGATCGTAACCGGAAAAGACCGGCCTTCACTTTCAAGAACAGGTGCATCACCTAAAAGTTTTGCCACCCCCGCCCCATCCAGCGTTGCCGACATGACCAGCAGGCGCAGATCAGGGCGCAGCCCCTCTTGCACATCAAGCGCCAGCGCCAACCCGAAATCCCCGTCCAGCGAGCGTTCGTGAAACTCGTCAAAGATCACCGCACTGATGCCCGGCAATTCAGGATCATCAAGGATCATGCGCGCCAGCACGCCTTCAGTGACAACAAGGATGCGGGTGTGTTGCGACACCTGCTTTTCCATGCGCATGGCATAGCCGACCGTACCGCCCAGCTTTTCATCCAGCAAAGAAGCCATGCGCCGCGCCGCGGCACGCGCCGCCAGCCGACGCGGCTCCAGAAGCAGGATCGTGCCATCTTTTCGCCAGCCGGCTTCCAAAAGCGCCAGCGGCACAAGCGTTGTCTTGCCAGCACCCGGCGGAGCAACCAGAACAGCCTTGTTGCCCTGTTCAAGCACCTGGCCAAGATCGCCCAAAATGGCGGTGACAGGAAGATGCGGCAGCAATGCTGTGCTCATCGGCCCCGTCGCCTTTCCCTGGCCTCCCGCAAAGACAGATCAGCCGCGCAACACACCGCCCGTCTGCTTCTTCACATTTTCGGTGATGCGGCTGGCCAATCCTTCAAAATCCTCATCGGTCAGCGTTTTTTCAATTGGCTGGATGGTGACTTCAATGGCGATGGATTTCTTGCCTTCGCCAAGGGCAGCCCCTTCAAACACATCAAAGACGCCGACATCGGCAAGCAGCTTTTTATCCGCGCCAAGGGCGGCTCTCACCAGCGCACCTGCCGCCACCGTCTTGTCGACCACAAAAGCAAAGTCACGCTTGACCGCCTGAAAAGCCGAAAGCTCCAGCTTCGGCTTGGTGCGGGTTGGCTTTGCCTTGGCTTCAGGAATAGCATCCACAAACACCTCAAAACCGGCCAATGGCCCACTGGCATCAAGAGCTTCCAGCGTCTTTGGATGAAACTCGCCAAAATGACCAAGCACCACTTTGGGGCCAAGCTTGATGACGCCCGAGCGACCCGGATGATACCAGTCAGGCGCCGCCGCCTCGATCTGCAAACGATCCACCGGCGCACCACAGGCTTCCAGAACGGCAATGGCATCCGCCTTGGCGTCATAGACGCTGACACTGGCCGCGTTGCCGCTCCAGTGGCGGCCCGACCCCGCAAGCGTTGCCGTGCCACGGCGGACGCCACCGGCCACACGGCGCTGCCTGTCAGGCGTATCCCCCTCATAGGTGCCCGAAACCTCAAACAGGGCGACATCACCCATGCCACGATCTGCATTGCGCTGGGCAGCGGCAATCAGGCCGGGCAACAGCGAGGGGCGCATATCCGACATGTCGGCAGCAATCGGATTGGACAGTTTCAATGCGTCTTGCCCGCCGCCAAACAGTTCAGCGTGTTTTGCCGGAATGAATGACCATGTAACCGCTTCCAGCATACCGCGCACCGCCAGCGCCCGGCGGGCAAATCGGCTGCGGATCTGCAAGGTTGTCAAAATCTTGCCATTGACGGCATCATGGCTGGACAGCGGCTTAGAAGTGATCTCGTCAACGCCATGAATGCGCATCACCTCTTCAACCAGATCGGCCTTGCCGTCAATATCGGGCCGCCATGAGGGCACCTCGACATCCACCACATCGCCACTGCCCTGCGGCTTGAAACCAAGGCGGGCAAGAATCGACAGGCTCTCTTGCCCAGCCACATCAAGGCCGGTCAGGCGTTTGACTTCCGAAAGCGGGAAGGAGACCACTTTGGGTGCATGGCCAGCATAGCCGACCACCTGCGCCTCGCCTGGCTCGCCCCCGCACAGTTCCATCACCATGCGGGTGGCCAGTTCCAGCCCCGGCACCATGAATTCAGGATCGACACCGCGCTCAAAACGATAGCGCGCATCGGTGATGATGCCCAGTGTGCGGCCGGTGCGGGCAATGTTGAGCGCATCCCACAGCGCCGATTCAATCAGCACATCTCGGGTATTTTCATCACAGCCGGACAGTTCACCGCCCATGACACCGGCAATCGATTCCACGCCCTTGTCATCGGCAATGACACACATATCGCTGGTCAGTTCATAGTCGCGCCCGTCCAGCGCCAGCACCGTCTCGCCCGCTTTGGCCCGACGCACCACAAGATTGCCGGAAACCTTTGCCGCATCAAACACATGCAATGGCCGCCCCTGATCGAAAGTGACATAGTTGGTAATATCGACCAGCGCATTGATGGGGCGCAGACCAATGGCAATCAGCCGCTGCTGCATCCATTTCGGCGAAGGGCCGTTTTTAACCCCGCGCACAAGGCGCAGCGCAAAACCGGGGCAAAGCTCAGGCGCTTCGATCGTCAGCCTGATCGAAGCATCCCCCTCGCCCACAACCGGTTCAATCGGCTCGATCGGGGCGGTTTTCAGCGTCCCAAGGCCGGAAGCGGCAAGATCACGGGCAATGCCGTATACACCCGTGGCATCGGGACGATTGGGGGTCAGGCCGATTTCGATGACCGGATCATCCAGCCCGGCCCAACTGGCAAAAGAAGTGCCAACCGGTGCGTCAGATGGCAGATCGATAATGCCGTCATGCTCGTCAGAAAGCTGCAATTCGCGCTCCGAGCACATCATGCCATGGCTTTCAACGCCTCTGATCTTGCCGACCGAAAGCGTCACATCAATGCCGGGCACATAGGCGCCGGGGGCAGCAAATGCCCCAACCAGACCAGCCCGCGCATTGGGCGCGCCACACACCACCTGAATGGGGGCAGAACCCGATCCAGTATCGACGGACAAGACACGCAGCCGGTCAGCATCCGGATGCTGTTCAGCGCTCAGCACCTTGGCAATGACAAAGGGTTTGAGTGAAGACTTGTCATCGACAGATTCGACTTCAAGCCCGATGGCGGTCAGGCGTTCGACGATTTCGTCCAGCGAAGCCTCGGTCTCAAGATGCTCTTTCAGCCAGGAGAGGGTGAATTTCATATGTCTGTTCCTTCCTGCCTGCTCAGTTGCTCAATCCGCCGAACAGGGTCGGCATGTCGAGCGGGCGGAAACCATAATGTTGCAGCCAGCGCACATCCGCATCGAAAAAGGCGCGCAGGTCCGGCATTCCGTATTTCAGCATGGCGATGCGGTCGATGCCCATGCCCCAGGCAAAGCCCTGATATTCATCAGGATCAAGCCCCCCCGCGCGCATGACATTGGGGTGAACCATGCCGCAGCCAAGGATTTCCAACCAGTCATTGCCTTGGCCAAAACGCACTTCACCGGGACGTGAGCGGTCGCACTGAATGTCCACTTCCAATGACGGTTCAGTGAAAGGAAAGAAGCTGGGACGAAAGCGCATCTTGACTGAAGGCACCTCAAAGAAAGCCTTGCAGAACTCTTCCAGCACCCATTTCATATTGGCCACATTAGCTGTCTTGTCGATCACCAGCCCCTCGACCTGATGGAACATCGGCGAATGGGTGGCGTCCGAATCCTGCCGGTAGGTCTTGCCCGGAATAACGATGCGGATTGGCGGCTTTTGCTGCTCCATGGTGCGAATCTGCACCGGAGAGGTGTGGGTGCGCAAAACCTTGCGCTCGCCCTTCTCATCCGGCGAAAAGAAGAATGTGTCATGCATTTCACGTGCCGGGTGCCCTTCAGGGAAATTCAGCGCGGTGAAATTATAATAGTCAGTCTCGATATCCGGCCCTTCGGCAATGGCAAAGCCGAGATCACCAAAGATTGCGGCAATCTCGTCAATCACCTGACTGATGGGGTGGATGCGGCCACGCTCGGCCGGTGAACTGCGTACGGGCAAGGTCACATCGACCTTTTCAGCCGCAAGCCGCGCAGAAACAGCCACATCACGCAAGTCAGCGCGGCGGCTAGCAAGCGCTTCGGTGATACGGGTTTTCAGCCCGTTAATAACCGGTCCCTTCACCTGCCGCTCATCAGGGGTCATGCCCCCCAGCGTTTTTAAAAGTTCAGAAATCGAACCTTTCTTGCCCAGCGCCGAAACACGGACCGCTTCCAGTGCCGCTTCATCATCGGCACCGGCAATTGTTTCCAATAGCGCTCGTTCGAGTTGGTCAATATCCGTCATGATTATCCTCTTGGCCGCTCATGGCCGGTGGCATGAAGCGAAGACGCAGATGCGGGGATAGCATCAAGCGCTGTTTTTAAAAAAGAAGTGGCCTGCACCGCATAAAGCCCATCCTTGCCCAGCATTTTTTGCGGCAGCAAGCGCAAGGGCAACAATGCGTGGTGAAAAAACCTGACCAGACGCGCCAGATGCGCCATCACACAGGCAGGAGCAATGGCACGATAGGCGGCAAAAGCCTGAACAGGCGTCTCAGGCGAGATGGCGCGGGTGCAAATTTGCAAGAACAACAACCACAGATCACGCGCCTGCGCCATGGCAAGCGGCATCACCGCTTCCGGCTCTTCCTCAAAATCCAGAAACCCGACATGGCTGTCTTGCACAAACATATCGCGTGGATGCGGCCTGCCATGGCAAAGCCCGGCATGATGAGCCTGTCCCAACCCTTGCGCAAGCCTGACCAGCAATTTGTCATGTTCAGCCGGACTGATGCTGCGCAAGGCGTCAAGGCGCTTTTGCGCCACCTCACCGGCATCGGAAAAAATTAAAACCGCACCCTCGCCAAACAAGACCTGCACCACCGGCAGACCAGCAGCAGCAAACAGATTTATTTTGCGCTTTTCGCGCTCAGCGCCAAGCACACCAGGAGCAGGATGCGAAGACTTCAGAAAAACCGGCAAGAGTGGTGAAAACACACTGTGCAGCACTTTGCCCAAAGGCCGACGCTCCACATCATAGCGCTTGATCCAGACAGGTTTTTTCTCAAGATACTCTTGCGAAATACGCAGACGCGCATTCATCGCCAGCAGACGCAATTGTGCATCCACCCCTTCGGCAGCGCGCATGTCCCTGCTGCTATCTGTTACATCCTTGCTCATATTGTTCCATAAGAAAACCCGCGCCAGCCTGCCAGCGCGGGTTTCCCAAATTGTCAGTATAAAAAACTTCGGGAAAACGCTGGCTTAAACGACAGCGCTTTCAAAAGCGTTGGGCGTGGTATCCTTCAGATATTCCAGCGCCGCCTTCGACTTTGCCACCAATACAGCAAAAGCCTGCGGCTCATGAATGGCCATGTCGGACAAAACCTTGCGGTCAATCTCGATGCCAGCCTTGTTGAGGCCGTCAATGAAACGGCCATAGGTCAGGCCGTGCTCGCGCGTGGCGGCGTTGATGCGCTGGATCCACAGAGCGCGGAAATTGCGCTTGCGGGCCTTGCGGTCGCGATAAGCATATTGCAGCGACTTCTCAACCGCCTGTTTGGCGATGCGAATGGTGTTCTTGCGACGGCCATAAAAGCCCTTGGCGGCTTTCAGAACCTTCTTGTGCCTGGCATGGCCAGCAGGGCCTCTTTTCACACGCATGTCATGATCTCCTTAAATCGTTCCAACCGGCTCAGATGCCGCCGCCATTTGGCAGAAAATTCTTGATGACAACCCTGGCATCAGGCTCTGCAAGAACCATGGTGCCGCGAGCATCGCGAATGAACTTGTTGGAACGCTTGATCATGCCATGGCGCTTGCCGGCAGCAGCGGCCATGACCTTGCCAGTGCCGGTGATCTTGAACCGCTTCTTGGCGGAGGATTTGGTCTTCATCTTGGGCATTTTGCTTGATCTCCTTCATCGGGCGCATACGCCCTTTATTTTGTTCCAGACCGACCAAAGTCTGGAAAGCAATTAAAACCGCCACGGCATGCCCTGCCGGGCGGTTTTTTTATCAACGGCGGGTCTATACGGCAAAGCAGGCCAAAGCGCAACAGTTAAAGCCTGTCTCCCGAGACTTAAGAACCAGTTTCGGGATAAAGACATGCGTAAAAATAAAGGCTTAAAGCGGGTCGCGTGAATCTGAAAGATTGCGACACGCTTTAGAGGACACACCTCAAGCCTTCTTATGGTACGGTGACCAGAACCGGCAAAATGCTGACCGCCGGGCTGTTGTTTTGACACATGACCTTGTCCGAAAAACCTGCAACTTTTCTAAGATCATGAGCCAGGCTCTTGCTTTGACGCATGACCTTGTCCGAAAAACCTGCAACTTTTTGGGATCATGAGCCAGGCTCTTGCTTTGACGCATGATCTTGTCCGAAAAACCTGCAACTTTTTGGGATCATGAGCCAGGCTCTTGCTTTGACGCATGATCTTATCCAAAAAGTCTGCAACTTTTTGGGATCATGCGTTAACGCGGGGCCAGCACCATCATCATCTGGCGACCTTCCAGCTTGGGCTCGGCCTCCACCTTGGCAATTTCCGCGGTTTCCTCGCGCACCCGGTTGAGAAGCTGCATGCCAAGCTCCATATGGGCCATTTCACGACCGCGAAAACGCAGCGTGACCTTGACCTTGTCACCATCTTCAAAAAAGCGGCGAGCGGCGCGCATCTTGACCTCATAATCATGGTCATCGATGTTGGGGCGCATCTTGACTTCCTTGATCTCGACGACCTTCTGGTTCTTGCGCGCTTCGGCTGCCTTTTTCTGGGTGGCGTATTTCAGCTTGCCCAGATCGAGAATCTTGGCGACTGGCGGATTGGCGTTGGGAGAAATTTCAACAAGGTCCAGCCCCGCCTCTTCTGCAATCTGAAGGGCTTCTTCCGTATCAATCTCGCCATGATTATTGCCATCAGCGTCGATAAGCTGGACGCGGGGAACCTTGATGTCCCGATTTGCGCGCGGCCCTTCCTTGGTGGGCGCTGCTGCTCTGAAAGGTCTGCGAATGGTCGTATTCTCCTCAAATAATTGATATAGCGAAACCACAGGCGCTCATGTGGGAAGCGCCCGTGCGATGTCAATAACACAGCGATCAAAGAAAATCACCACAATCCATTGACGCAGCCTGCCACAATTCGACAAATTGCAGCAAAGCCTCCCGGCAGCCAGGCACACCTCGGCCAAGCATACCCCGGCACATTATTTGAACAGGAGCATATCATGATCGCATCGCAAGTCGAATATCTGGATGTCGACGGCATACAGATTGCGGTCCGCCGTCAGGAAGGCGATGCGCCCGGCGTGATGTGGCTGGGTGGTTACAAATCCGACATGCTGGGCAGCAAGGCCGAAGCGCTGGCCCAGTGGTCAGCCAGTCAGGGCCGCGCCTTTGTGCGCCATGACTATTCCGGCCATGGGGAATCAGGCGGAAAATTTGAAGACGGCACAATTTCAAAATGGCTGCGTGAAAGTCTGGCCGTCTTTGCCCGCCATACACGCGGGAACCAAATTCTGGTCGGCTCTTCCATGGGCGGGTGGGTGGCGCTGCGCATGGTGCAGGAATTGCTCAAGGCCGGTGAAAGCCGGGTCAAGGGGGTCGTGCTGATTGCGCCTGCCCCCGACTTTACCGCTGAACTGGTAGAGCCTGCACTCACGCAGCAACAACATGAGGAACTGGCCGCTCAAGGGTATTTTCAAATCCCTTCCGACTATGTGAATGAGCCTTATATCTATACGCGCGCCCTGATTGAGGACGGGCGCGACAATCTGGTCATGACCGGCCTCCTCGACACCCATTGCCCTGTTCATATTCTGCAGGGAATGCAGGATGAATCCGTGCCCCACACCCATGCCCTCAAGCTGGTCAGCCTGCTGCCTGCCGATGATGTCACCTTGTCCATGATCCCGGATGGTGACCACCGCCTGTCACGCCAGCAAGATCTTGACCTGCTGATTGCAACATTGAGCGGCATGACCGCACAAGCCAGCCAGTAAAGTCTGCGGCAAATGCGTCTTTCCATTCCTGTATCGGCTTTTGTCGCCGCCATTGTCGGCTTTGGCGGAACGCTAGCCATCGTCATTGCAGCCGCCACCGCAGTGGGTGCAACCCAGTTGCAAACGGCAAGCTGGGTGACAGCCCTGTGCCTGGCTATCGCCATTGAGAGCGCCTGGCTTTCATGGCGCACCAGAATGCCGGTCATTGCCGCCTGGTCAACACCGGGTGTGGCGCTGATTGCCGCCTCCAGCGGTTTTTCCATGGGCGAGGCCGTCGGCGCTTTTCTCATCACTGGCTTCTTGCTGACACTGACCGCCCTGTTTCGTCCCCTGACCGTGCTGATCTCGCGCATTCCTGCCTCCATCGCCTCGGGAATGCTGGCTGGCATTGTTGTCATTTTCGCCATGGAGGCCGCCAGAACAATTCCGCTCGACCCATGGCTGATCGTGCCCCTGATTGCTGCCTTCTTCGTGCTGCGGCTGATCAATCCGGCCATCTCGGTGCTTGCAGTGCTGATCGGCGGCGGCGCTGCCGCCATGCTGACCGGGCGTGTGGGCGCGCTTCCTGCTCCCGAACTGTCAACGCTGAGCCTGATCTGGCCTGAATTTTCAATCGGGGCCGCCATTGGCCTTGCGCTGCCGCTTTATCTGGTCACCATGGCCTCGCAAAACCTGTCGGGACTGGCGGTGCTGCGCGCTTCGGGCTATGAGCCGGACCCTGCGCCACTGATTGGCGTTACCGGATTTTTCTCGCTGCTAAGTGCCCCATTGGGCGCTTCAACCACCAATCTTGCAGCCATTTCAGCGGCCATCTGCACCGGGCCTGACGTTCATCCAGACCCTTCCGAACGCTGGAAAACCGGCCCTTTTTATGCGCTGGCCTATCTTGTCCTTGCCAGTTTTGGCGCCTCACTTGTGGCGATCTTTGCCGTATTGCCGCAAAGCCTGATTGTGCTGGCTGCCGGACTGGCGCTGCTTGGACCGCTGACCAATGCGCTTTCCATCGCCTTGCAAAAGGATGAAGACCGCATGGCAGCCACCGTCACCTTTGCCGTCACCGCCTCGGGCCTTGTCTTGCTTGGCATTGGCTCTGCCTTCTGGGGGCTGGTGGCGGGAATGATTGTGCTTGGCCTCGACAGGCTGGCGAATCGTCTATGATGGCAGCCATGTCCATCAGTTTTTTTCGTAATCTCGGCAAAACAGCAAAGCCTGCACCGCAAGCCACCCAATTGCGTGAACATGAGGTTGCAGGACGCACCCTGCCGCTGCGCATTGTCGAAAACAAGCGCGCACGCCGCTTGACCTTGCGCATCGACACAGGCGGGCAAGGCTTGCGCATCACCATACCGCCGGGTCTTCGCAGCGGTGAAATCGACCGATTTCTGACCCGTCACCAAGGCTGGCTGGAAGAAAAAATTGCAAAACTGCCAGACCAGCCAAAGCTGCGCCCCGGTATCAAACTGCCGTTGCGCGGCCTGCCACACACGATCATTCATGAGCCGGGAAAACGCGGCACCGTCACGATCGGCAAGGACGAGCATGGTCCCGTCATCATTGTTTATGGCGAGCTTGCCCATCTGCCCCGGCGGGTTGCCGATTTCCTCAAGCGTGAAGCCCGCAAAGAAATCGGCCCGCTGGTTGAAAAACACACAAAAACCATTGGCCGCAAGGCAAAGGCAATCCGCTTCAAGGATACATCAAGCCGCTGGGGGTCGTGCACATCTGAGGGCACACTTTCTTTTTCCTGGCGCATCATGATGGCCCCGCGCCCGGTCATCGACTATCTTGTGGCCCATGAGGTGGCACATCTGCGCGAAATGAACCATGGTCCGAAATTCTGGGAATTATGCGGGCAATTATGCCCCGACACCGAGCGCTGCAAGGCATGGCTGAAGCGCAATGGATCAGCGCTTCAGGCCATTTCCTTCGAGTAAAGCCCTCAGGATCAGGCGCGTTTTGCCTCGACGCTGTCCCAGAACAGGGCGGCAATATCAGCCCCGCCAAAGCGCTGCACCTCCCGAATGCCGGTTGGCGAGGTGACATTGATCTCGGTCATATAATCACCGATCACATCAATGCCGACCAGAATAAAGCCGCGCTCACGCAGCGAAGGGCCGATTGCTTCACAGATTTCATGCTCACGCGCTGTTAATTCGGTCTTTTCGGCCCGACCACCGACATGCATGTTGGAGCGCGATTCATTTTCAGCCGGCACCCGGTTGATGGCCCCCACCGGCTTGCCATCAATCAAAATGATGCGCTTGTCGCCCTTGCGCACATCTTTCAGATAGCGCTGGACGATAAAAGGCTCACGAAACATCTGCAAAAACATTTCCAGCAGCGATGACAAGTTCTGGTCATCATCGCGCAGATGAAAAATGCCCGCACCGCCATTGCCATAAAGCGGCTTGATGATGACATCGCCATGGGCGCGGCGGAAAGCCGCCACTTCCTGCGGATCTCTGGTAATCAGCGTTTCAGGCATCAAACCGGCAAATTCCATGACAAAAATTTTTTCGGGGCTGTTGCGCACCCAGGCCGGGTCATTGACCACCAGGGTTTTGGGGTGAATACGCTCCAGCATATGGGTGGTGGTGATATAATTCATGTCAAAGGGCGGGTCCTGGCGCAGCAGGATGACATCCATTTCCGACAGATCGGTGCGCACCTCCTCGCCCAGATCATAATGATTGCCCTTTTCGTCACGCACCGTCATATCTTCAAGGCGGGCAAACACTTTTCCATCCAGCATGGAAAGCCGGTCGGGCGTATAATGATAAAGCCGGTGGCCGCGCCTTTGTGCTTCCAGCGACAGCGCAAAACTGGTGTCACCGGCAATCGACACGGTGGAGATATGGTCCATCTGGACGGCGATCTTGAGCGACATGAGGCAGGTCTCCAAAACAGGAGGCCGAGATATAGGCAAATTGCCCCTTCCTGCCAATGCGTGCTGCCACAAGAAATGCCGCCCAAAATACCGCCTGCGCATTTCTTGTCGTGCTGGAACCGCACGTAACGCTCCAATTGTTCATTTTAGCCGCATTTGCGCCGCGTCAGATATTTCCATCTGGCTGCAAAATGCTCTAGAGGTATTTTTTCCTGTCTGACTGCATTTGTGGGAGACTTCAAACACATGCTCTCGCATGACCGTATATGGGCAGCCATAGACGCGCTGGCTGCGCGCCATTGCCTTTCCGCCTCCGGCCTTGCCCGGCGCGCCGGTCTTGATTCAACCGCCTTCAACAAATCCAAGCGCCTGTCTTCTGATGGGCGGCCGCGCTGGCCCTCGACCGAATCACTAGCCAAGATCATTGAAGCAACCGGATCATCGCTTGATGAATTTATGGCGCTGATTGGCGGCGAAACCAACCCTCCCCGTACAAAACCAGAAAACCGCACTGCCGTGCCGCTGGTCGGCTTTGCACAAGCCGGCGCCGGTGGTTTTTTTGATGATGCCGGCTTTCCTGCCGGCCATGGCTGGGAGTTGATTGAACTGCCCGGCCCGGCTGGGACTCATGCCTATGCGCTGAAGGTGCAAGGCGATTCCATGCTGCCGCTTTATCGCGATGGCGATGTGCTGGTCGTGGAACCGGGCGCTACAATCCGCAAGGGCGACCGGGTGGTGGTCAAAACCACCTCCGGCGAGGTCATGGCCAAGATACTCGAGCGCCAGACAGCCGAAATGATCACACTGCTCTCACTCAATCCTGAACATGAGGATCACGAAATTCCGGTTCAGGACATGGAGTGGATGGCGCGCATTATCTGGGCCAGCCAATAGAGCATTTCTTGTTTTTACGAAAAACGGATGAAATGCTCTAAGCTCATGTTTTAGCTGCATTTATGCGACGCCAGATGATTCCATCTGGCTGCAAAATGCTTTAGAAGCTACTGTGTCAGTTCGCCTTCAAGCGCTTTTTTAATCAGCGCGCGCGTTTCAGCAATGCCGTAAAGGGCGGCAAAAGAGCCAAAGCGCGGCCCCCGCTCCTGCCCAAGCAAGACCTGATAGAGCATCTGGAAAAAGGCAACCGAAACACCGGGACCACCTTCCGGGCTTTTTTTCGTATGATCCTGATAGCGCTCGATCGCGCGCGCCACATTAAGTGCCGCATTCTGAATAACACCGCCATCGGCAGTTTCGGGCAATTCGGCCAGACCTTGCGCCAGTTGCGCCAGCGCCTCGCGCTCCACGTCGTCTGCTGCGCGATAGACTTTTGAAGGCTTTACGAAATCGTCGAAATAGCGGATCGCATAGCCCGTCAACCGGTCAAGCTCGGGATGGGTTTCAGGTGTTACACCCGACGCATAGCGCGAGATGAACCCCCATAAAACATCCTTGTTCTGGGCGTTGGACACACTGACCAGATTAAGCAGCAGCGCAAAGGGCACCGGCAGGTCAATAGCAGGCGGATTGCCATCATGAATATGCCAGACCGGATTGCCAAGACGGTTTTTCCAGTCCTGCTTCGGATAGGCAGACAGGAACTGGTAATATTCATCGACAGCGCGTGGAATAACGTCGAAATAGAGTTTTTTGGCCACACGCGGCTTCTGGAACATATAAAGCGCCAGGCTTTCGGTCGGTGCATAGGTCAGCCATTCATCAATGGTCAGGCCATTGCCCTTCGACTTGGAAATTTTCTGGCCGGTCTCATCGAGGAACAGTTCATAGACAAAATGTTCCGGCGCCCGGCCACCCAGAATTTCGCAGATGCGGTCATAGATCGGCGCATTGGTCTGGTGATCCTTGCCAAACATCTCAAAATCGACATTGAGCGCTGCCCAGCGCATGCCAAAATCCGGCTTCCATTGCAGCTTTACCGCCCCGCCAGTTACCGGCAGCGTGGTCTCTTCGCCATCTTCATCATCAAAGGTGATGGTGCCTGCTTTGGCATCGACATGCTTCATCGGCACATAAAGCACCCGGCCAGACTTTGGTGAAATCGGCAGGAAGGGGCTGTAGGTCGCCTGCCGCTCCTCACCCAATGTGGGCAGCATCACTTTCATGATGTCATCAAAACATTCGGCGGCGCGCAAAAGTGTCGCGTCAAAACGGCCCTGCCGGTAATAATCGGTGGCGCTGGCAAATTCATAGTCAAAGCCGAACGTGTCGAGGAAGCGGCGCAGCATTGCATTGTTGTGATCACCAAAACTGGCATAATCGCCGCCGAACGGATTGGGCACCGATGTCAGCGGCTTGTGCAGATGCGGCTCAAGAAAAGCGCGATCAGGCACATTGTCGGGGATCTTGCGCATCCCGTCCATATCGTCGGAAAACACCAGAAGCCGCGTCTTGACCTTATCCTGCGTCAAAATGCGAAAGGCATGGCGCACCATGGTGGTGCGGGCCACTTCCCCGAAAGTGCCGATATGGGGCAGACCCGAAGGGCCATAGCCGGTCTCGAACAAAACAGTTTGCGGCAGCCCGGTTTTTGCATAGCGGGCAACGATTTTTTTCGCTTCCTCAAACGGCCAGGCTGTGTTTTCGCCTGCAGCAGCGAGAAGTTCCGGGTTGAGGTCGAGACTATCGTTTGCGGCCATGTTGCTGGTCCTGTTGGTAAAGTCGGCATCAAAGCCGACCCTTGATCTTGTTGGCAAGTCGGCATCAAAGCCAACCTGCCCTGCTCTATGCGGGCGTGACGCACAGGTCAAATTTTTCCGTAAAAACAGCCGTTTTTATGCAAGTTTGCGCCACACCCACAAAGACTTTCGCCCTTGCGCATCGCAACGCTTGCACCATGTGAAGCCTGTTCTTATATACGCCGCAGATCCGGACGGGCAGTTCATCACTGACTGTGCGGTCGGAAATTCTTGTGTACAGGGGCTTTCACCGGAACGCCTGACAGGGTCCTTGAAAGCCTGCTTGAAGGAGAGACGAAACAAATGGCTAAAGTAATCGGCATCGACCTTGGAACCACCAATTCCTGCGTCGCCGTCATGGACGGCAAGGATGCAAAGGTAATTGAAAACGCAGAAGGCGCGCGCACCACGCCTTCCATCGTCGCCTTTGCGGCGGACGATGAACGTCTGGTCGGCCAGCCCGCCAAGCGCCAGGCCGTCACCAATCCTGAAAACACTGTTTTTGCAGTCAAGCGCCTGATCGGCCGCCGCTATGACGATCCGGTCACCGAAAAAGACAAGAAGCTCGTCCCTTACAAGATCGTCAAGGGCGACAATGGCGATGCCTGGGTTGAAGCTGATGGCAAGAAGCAGTCGCCGTCGCAGATTTCGGCCATGATCCTGCAAAAGATGAAGGAAACGGCTGAAGCCTATCTGGGCGAGAGTGTCGAACAGGCTGTGATTACCGTTCCGGCCTATTTCAACGACGCCCAGCGTCAGGCCACCAAGGATGCCGGCCGGATTGCCGGTCTGGAAGTGCTGCGCATCATCAATGAGCCGACCGCGGCTGCCCTTGCCTATGGCCTCGACAAGCGCGACGGCAAGACCATTGCCGTTTATGACCTTGGCGGTGGCACCTTCGATATTTCCGTTCTGGAAATCGGCGATGGTGTGTTTGAGGTCAAATCCACCAATGGCGACACCTTCCTTGGCGGTGAAGATTTTGACATGCGGCTGGTCGAATATTTGGCCGACGAGTTCAAGAAGGAACAGGGCATTGACCTGCGCAATGACAAGCTGGCCCTTCAGCGCCTGAAGGAAGCGGCTGAAAAGGCCAAGATCGAGCTGTCGTCCACCACGCAGACCGAGATCAACCTGCCCTTCATCACCGCTGATGCAAGCGGCCCCAAGCACCTGACCCTGAAGCTGACCCGCGCCAAGTTCGAGCAACTGGTCGACGATTTCGTCCAGCGCACCATCGAGCCCTGCAAGGCGGCGCTCAAGGATGCGGGCTTGAAGGCTGCCGAGATCGACGAGGTGGTTCTGGTCGGCGGCATGACCCGCATGCCCAAGATTCAGGAAGTGGTGAAGCAGTTCTTCGGCAAGGAACCGCATAAGGGTGTCAACCCTGATGAGGTTGTCGCCATGGGTGCGGCCATTCAGGCCGGTGTGCTTCAGGGCGATGTCAAGGACGTGCTGCTGCTTGATGTGACCCCGCTGTCGCTGGGCATTGAAACGCTGGGGGGTGTGTTTACCCGCCTCATCGAGCGCAACACCACCATTCCCACCAAGAAGAGCCAGACCTTTTCGACCGCTGAAGACAACCAGAACGCCGTGACCATCCGGGTATCTCAAGGTGAGCGCGAAATGGCGGCCGACAACAAGATGCTGGGCCAGTTCGATCTGGTCGGCATTCCGCCAGCTCCACGCGGTGTACCGCAGATCGAGGTTACCTTCGACATCGACGCCAACGGCATTGTCAATGTCTCGGCCAAGGACAAGGGCACCGGCAAGGAGCACCAGATCCGCATTCAGGCCTCTGGCGGCCTGTCTGATGCTGACATCGAAAAGATGGTCAAGGACGCGGAAGCCAATGCCGAAGCCGACAAGCAGCGCAAGGCGCTGGTTGAAGCCCGCAATCAGGCCGAATCGCTTGCCCACTCCAGCGAAAAATCGCTGAAGGAGTATGGCGACAAGGTATCTGAGGCTGACCGCACCGCTATTTCCGAGGCCATTGCCGCCCTTAAAACAGCGGCCGAAGGCGAGGATGTGGCTGACATCGAGGCCAAGACCCAGACCCTGACCGAAGTGGCCATGAAGCTTGGTCAGGCCATGTATGAGGCCTCGCAGCAGGAAGCGGCTGAGGCGGATGCGCAGGCAGACGCCGCCAGAGATGGCGATGTCGTTGACGCCGATTTTGAAGAAATCGACGAGGACGACGACAAGAAGTCGGCCTGATATTTGGCAAAAACAGGAAAAGCCCGGTCCTGACCGGGCTTTTCTGCAATTTTAAGCCCCCAAATGCGCCCTGCCCTTTAGCGATTTTGGCATGAGGCTCTGGCATGGGACTTGAACAATACCTAAATCAAAGACCACTGTTCGGACAGACCAGCGAAATGGCCGTGCGGGCCGATTTGGAGCCATCGGGCACAGAGGCAGGGCAGACTTTCCATGAAGGTTGATTTCTACGAAACACTGGGCGTAAGCCGCAGTGCGGATGAAAAGGAACTCAAGAGCGCATTTCGCAAGCTCGCCATGCAGTTCCACCCCGACCGCAATCCGGGCGACGATGCCTGCGAAAGCCGGTTCAAGGAAATCAACGAGGCTTATGAATGCCTCAAGGACCCGCAAAAGCGGGCCGCCTATGACCGTTTTGGCCATGCAGCCTTTGAAAATGGCGGCATGAATAATGGGGCAGGCCACGGTTTTTCCGCCGGTGGCTTTTCCGATATTTTTGAAGATATTTTTGGCGACATGATGGGCGGCGGACGTCGCCGCTCTTCAGGCGGGCGCGAACGCGGCGCAGATTTGCGCTACAATATGGAAATTTCGCTGGAAGAGGCTTTTGCCGGGAAAACCGCGCAAATTCATGTCCCGGCCTCAATATCCTGTGACGAATGTTCCGGTTCGGGCGCCAGGCCCGGCACCCAGCCTGTCACCTGCACCATGTGCGCCGGTCACGGCAAGGTGCGGGCCTCGCAAGGGTTTTTTTCCATCGAGCGCGCCTGTCCGCAATGTCAGGGACGCGGCCAGACGATCAACGACCCTTGCGGCAAATGTGCAGGCCAGGGCCGGGTCACTGAAGAGCGCGCACTTTCGGTCAATATCCCCGCTGGTATTGATGACGGCACCCGCATCAGGCTGACAGGCGAAGGCGAGGCTGGCCTGCGTGGTGGCCCTTCCGGCGATCTTTATATCTTCCTTTCGGTCAAGCCGCATGAATTTTTCCAGCGCGACGGGGCCGACCTTTATTGCAAGGTGCCTATCTCCATGACCACGGCAGCGCTTGGCGGCTCCTTCGAGGTCACCACGCTGGATGGCACCCAAAGCCGTGTGAAAGTGCCGGAAGGCACGCAAAATGGCCGCCAGTTCCGCCTCAAGGGCAAGGGCATGCCAGTGCTGCGCCAACCGCAAACGGGCGATCTTTATATTCAGACAGCCGTGGAAACCCCGCAAAGCCTGACCAAGCGCCAGCGCGAATTGCTGGAGGAATTCGAGCAGATTTCCTCACAGGAAAACTCACCGCAATCAAACGGGTTTTTCAGCCGCATGAAGGTTTTTTTCGATTCCTTTGCCGAAAAATAAGGGCTTTCCTGTTCCCAACTGGATGCACAAAAGTCACTCGCCCGTAAACATATCCCCGTCCGTGAACCCGCCATTGCCAGCTTCGTGCTTCATCGGGCTTTGGAAAGTACAGCGGCGGCTGATCGACCATCTGAACCGGACAAGCCTCCAGTTTAACGGGCAAGCGCATATTGAAACCGGTTCGATTATCGAAACCGGCAATCTCTGCGGCAAGCAGGGTTTACTGGAGGCAAAGCGGGTTTATCTGCTGGCCATGGATGACACAGGCGTTGATATACGCTTTTTTGATGGCCGCGATTTTATACGACTTGGGCTTCTGGCCGACCAGCGGGTGATCCATCAGTGCAGCGATGATCTTTATGATGGCCGTTTCATGTTTCGCAATCCTGATTTCTGGGCGGAAATCTGGCGGGTGTCGGGTCCACGCAAGCGCTATGTCAGCCTCACCCGCTATGAGCGAATTTTGGCTTAAAGCCTGTCTCCCGCGACAAGTTGCTGCTTGTCTGTAGCTGCCCATCATGGTTCGCTGGTTCCGCACTCAAAACTTCAGAACAGGCGGGCAATGTATAAGCATATTCTGGTGCCCAGCGACGGTTCAGCAGCGGCAATGGCCGGTGTGGACCATGCTCTGGAACTGGCGAAAAAACATGCCAGCAAGGTGACCGCAATCACGGTGACCCAGCCAATGGGTGGCCAATTTGCCTTCGCCTCTGATTTATGGTCACCAGACGAGGCCGAGATCAAAGCCTTCGATGAGGAACAGGCCCAAAACGCCCGGCAGATTCTGGACCCGATCCGCAGCAAGGCTCAAGCGCTCGGCATCCCGATTGAAACCATTCATATTCCATGGCGGCTGGCCGCTGCGGCACTGTGCGAGGCTGCTACTGAACAGGAGTGCAGCCTCATCGTCATGTCTTCACATGGCCGCACCGGCATGAACCGGGTTTTGCTGGGCAGCCAGACGGCGGAAGTGGTTTCGAGAGCAAAAATTCCGGTGCTGGTGGTGCGCTGATGTCATTGCGGTTACACTGCCGACAGTTTGACAGGGAAAACGCATGATTATCACGGAAATGACGCGGCCTGAATGTCTGGAACTGCTTGGCTCACAAAGGGTTGGGTCCCTCGCCTGCTGCCGGGAGGGGCAGCCCTATGTGGTGCCGATCACCTTTGTGCTTGATGGCGACTATCTCTACAGTTTTTCGCTCACCGGTCAGAAAATTGACTGGATGCGGGCCAACCCGCTTATATGCCTGCAAGCTGACGTGGCCGGTGAAAACGGCCTGTGGCGCAGCGTTGTAGTGAATGGCCGTTTTGAGGAACTGCCTGATCGTATCGGCTGGAAGCGGGCGCGTGACCGGGCCTGGTCACTCTTGAGCCAACACGCCAACTGGTGGGAACCCGGCGGGTTGAAACCGGCAGCAGAAGGGCGTACCCCTCATGTTTTTTATCGCATCATCATTGAAGAAATGACCGGTCGGCGTAATGTAAACGATTGATCCACCCCACGTTTTTCAATGCAGACTGCATATGGTTCCGTCCAGGGCGGCCATCAACCATGAACAGGATCCTATAATGCGGATGGGCGGTAGGCTGGCCGCAGCCATGGAAGTGCTGGCAGATATTGAAACGCGGCAAAGACCGGCTGCCGAAGCGCTGCGCGACTGGGGTCGCACCCACCGCTTTGCCGGTGGCAGCGACCGGGCCGCCATAGGCAACATCGTCTATGACGCCTTGCGCCACAAACGCTCATCTGGCTGGCTGTTTGCCTCAGATACGCCCAGAGCGCTTGCCTTTGGCGCATTGTTGCTGGAATGGGGCAAGACGCCTGAAACCATCAATGCCCTGCTTGATGGTGATAAATTCGCCCCCCCGCTGCTTTCTGAAAGTGAATTGCAAACCCTGCATGAGCGCCTTGCGGCCAACATGCCAAACGAAGCACGCGCCAACTGCCCTGACTGGTGTATCCCGCTTTTGCAATCGAGCTATGGCAAGGACTGGGCAGAAGAAGGCGCTGCCCTTGCCAGCCGCCCACCACTTGATTTGCGCACCAATCTGCTGAAAGGCAAGCGTGACACCCTGCTGACAGAGCTTTTGGCCACACAAGCTGCCAAAACTGAAATTGCGCCGCATGGTATTCGCATACCGCCGATTGAAGGCAGTGGCCGCCATCCCAATGTGCAGACAGGCAAGGCTTTTGCCACAGGCCGTTTTGAAGTTCAGGATGAAGGCTCACAGATTGTCGCCGAGCTTACCGTGGTTCGTCCCGGCATGCAGGTTCTGGACTATTGTGCCGGTGCTGGCGGCAAGTCGCTGACCTTGTCAGCCATGATGGATAATCAGGGTCAGATTTTTGCCCATGATGCCCTGCCGGCCCGCCTTGCTCCAATAGCCGAGCGCATAAAACGTGCCGGGAGCCGCAATATACAAATCGCAGCCGGAGCCAGCGGCCTTGGCCCGCTGGAAAATCGCATGGACCTTGTGCTGGTTGATGCGCCCTGTACCGGGTCAGGCACCTGGCGGCGACGCCCCGACACCAAATGGCGTCTCACCCGCCAGCAACTTGATGCCCGCCTTGCCGATCAGGCTGGCATTCTCGATATTGCCGCCAATTACGTAAAATCCGGTGGACTGCTTGCCTATGTCACCTGCTCTATTTTCCCGGATGAAAATGAAAACCAGATAAAAGCCTTTCTTGCTCGTACGCCCGATTTCCACCCAGAAGATCATGCAGCATTATGGAGCCAGCATTTTCCCGGCCATGAAAATCGTGTACGCATCGGCACAGGTATTTCACTTTCCCCGGCGCGCAGCGGAACCGACGGGTTTTATTTTTGCGCGCTACGCCGCAATTAAGGTCAGCCACCGAAATCAGCGCATGCTTTGGCGGAGCATGTTTTATAGTTACAGCAAATTGATGATTCCAGGACAGGCATGAACACCGACATCAAGCATATTGCAGCGATTATTTCCGCCGAGATCAACGCACGGCCAGATCAGGCTGCCGCCGCAATCACCCTGCTGGACGGGGGAGCCACCGTGCCCTTCATCGCCCGCTACCGCAAGGAAGCCACCGGCGGGCTGGATGACACGCAACTGCGCACGCTGTCTGAGCGGCTTTCCTATTTGCGTGACATGGATGCGCGCCGCAACACCATCACATCCTCCATCCGTGAACAGGGCAAGCTGACACCGGAACTGGAAGAAAAAATCATTGCTGCCGCCACCAAGGCAGAACTGGAAGATATTTACCTGCCCTATAAGCCCAAACGGCGCACCAAGGCGGAAATTGCCCGTGAGCGTGGCCTTGGGGGCCTGGCTGAAGCCATCCTTGCCAACCGCTCTCTTGTGCCTGCCGATCTGGCTTTGGCCTACATCAATGATGAGGTGGCGGATGTCAAAGCCGCCCTTGAGGGGGCGCGCGACATTATTGCCGAGAATTTTTCAGAAAACGCCGATCTTGTTGGCCGCTTGCGCAACCATATGCATGAACACGCTGTGCTGCGTGCACGCGTGGTGGATGGCAAGCAGGAAGAAGGGGCAAAATTTTCCGACTATTTTGACCATTTCGAGCGCTGGTCAGCTGTGCCCAGCCACCGGGCGCTGGCCATGCTGCGCGGGCGCAATGAAGAGGTGCTTGCCCTCGACATTGAGGTTGATGCCGACGATCCTTCTCCCATGCCCCCTGCGGTGCGTATGATTTGTAACGCCTATGCAATCGCTCACACCCTGCCCGGCAATTTATGGCTGGCGGAAGTCGCTCACTGGACATGGCGGGTGAAATTGTCGCTGCATCTTTCGCTCGACCTCATGCGTGATCTGCGTGAGCGCGCCGAAGACGCCGCCATCCATGTCTTTGGCCGCAATTTGAAAGACCTTTTGCTGGCCGCTCCCGCCGGTTCGCGCCCCACCATGGGGCTTGACCCGGGTATCCGCACCGGCGTCAAGGTTGCCGTGATTGACGGCACCGGAAAACTTCTGGCCACCAGCACGGTCTATCCGTTCCAGCCACGCAATGATCTGCGCGGTGCACAAGCTGAATTATCAGCGCTGATCCGCCAGCATCGGGTAGAGCTGATTGCCATCGGCAATGGCACAGCCAGCCGCGAAACGGAACGGATGGTGGCGGACCTGCTTGCCGACATATCAGTTTCAGGGCCCTCTTCAGGCTCTGCCCCCAAACCTACCAAGGTGATTGTCTCTGAAGCTGGCGCTTCCGTCTATTCGGCCTCTCCAGCCGCCGCCGCTGAATTTCCTGATCTGGATGTATCGCTGCGCGGGGCTGTCTCCATTGCCCGCCGCCTGCAAGATCCACTGGCGGAACTGGTCAAGATCGAGCCTAAATCCATTGGTGTCGGCCAATATCAGCATGATGTGGACCAGTTCCGGCTGGCCAGAGCGCTCGATGCCGTGGTTGAAGATGCAGTGAACGCCGTTGGTGTTGATCTCAACACCGCATCCGCCCCGCTTCTGGCGCGGGTATCGGGCCTTGGCGCCTCACTGGCGCAAGCCATTGTGCTGCACCGCGATCTCAACGGACCTTTTTCTACGCGCAAGGAGCTGCTCAAGGTCGCACGCCTTGGCCCCCGCGCTTTTGAGCAATGCGCCGGTTTTTTGCGCATTGCCGACGGGGCAGAACCGCTCGACGCCTCTGCCGTTCACCCTGAAGCCTATTCAGTCGCCAAAAAAATCGTTGCCGCCTGTGGCCGTGATGTACGCGCCTTGATGAATGACAGCGCCGCATTGAAGGCGCTTGACGCACGCCTGTTCACCGATGAACGCTTTGGCCTGCCCACCGTGCGTGATATTATTGCCGAACTTGAAAAGCCGGGCCGCGACCCGCGCCCGAGCTTTCGCACGGCAAGTTTTGCTGACGGCGTTGACGACATCAAGGACCTTAAGCCCGGCATGATACTGGAAGGCACTGTGACCAATGTCGCCGCCTTTGGCGCCTTTGTCGATATTGGCGTGCATCAGGATGGGCTGGTGCATGTCTCGCAACTGGCCGACCGTTTTATAAAAGACCCCCACGAGGTGGTGAAGGCCGGTGATGTGGTCAAGGTGCGCGTGGTCGAGATTGACGTGAAGCGCAAGCGCATCGGCCTTTCCATGAGCAAGGATGGGGGCACCACGCAGCCGGAACGGCGTCAGCCTGAAAATACTGGCCAGCGCGCTGCACGTAACTTCAAAAAGCCAGCGCCAAACAAACCCGTGCAAGAGGCTTCCTCGCAAGGTGCGCTGGGTGCAGCCCTTACTGAAGCACTGCGGCGAAAATAGGCAAGAACCTGAATCTGTCCGGCACGACTTTGCCGGCAGCATCACGAAAGGACAGTGACCATGCAAATCGCAATGATGGGCCTTGGCCGGATGGGTGGCAATATGGTGCGCAGGCTGATGCGCGCCGGTCATGAATGTGTCGTCTACGATATTGACCCCAAAAATATTGCTGCGCTTGTAAGCGAAGGCGCAACCGGCGCTTCCTCCATGCAAGAACTGGTCGAAAAACTGAACAAGCCCCGTCACATCTGGCTGATGCTGCCTGCCGCCATAACCGGAGGAGTGGTCAAACAACTTGCCGCGCTGATGGAGCCTGGCGACACCATCATTGATGGCGGTAACTCCAACTATCGCGATGCGGTCGATCTGGGCGCAGAGCTTTCAGCCAAAGGCATCAATTTTGTTGATGTTGGCACCAGCGGCGGCGTGCATGGACTGGAGCGCGGCTATTGCCTGATGATCGGCGGACCGGATCAATCTGTCCGTGAGCTGGACCCGGTTTTTGCAGCTCTTGCCCCCGGTGGCGATGAAAATGCTTCCGGCACTGTCCAGCGCGGTTATCTGCATTGCGGCCCAAGCGGAGCTGGCCATTACGTCAAAATGGTCCATAACGGCATCGAATACGGCATGATGGCGGCCTATGCGGAAGGTTTCAACATTTTGAAAGCCGCCAATTCCGGCAAGCAGGAGCGCGAAGCGGACGCTGAAACCACCCCGCTTGCCGAACCGCACTATTACCAGTTTGATATGGATGTCGCACAGGTCGCACAAGTATGGCGGCACGGCTCGGTCATCACCTCCTGGCTGCTTGACCTGACCGCTGACGCCCTTGCCGATGATCCATCGCTGTCGCAATTCGGTGGCCGTGTCTCGGATTCGGGCGAAGGCCGCTGGACAGTGAAAGCAGCCATCGACACCGGTGTGCCGGCGCCCGTTCTGTCTTCGGCACTTTACAGTCGCTTTTCCTCGCAAGGCCACTCCACCTATGGCGACAAGCTGCTTTCAGCCATGCGACTGGCTTTTGGCGGCCATTTTGAGAAAAAGGATTGAAATTTTTATTCTGAAACAGGTTCTTGCGTTTGGCGAAACAGACTTTGACATAAAAGCGTAGAGAATTCGTTCAAGGCGGCTGGACAGCGGAAAATCCCGTGCTATAACCCAGCCGTTCTCAGGGTGTTTCAAGCACCTGCCGGGGTCGGGGAAACCGGCTTCTTCGAGACAGGCCCAGGTAGCTCAGTTGGTAGAGCATGCGACTGAAAATCGCAGTGTCGGCGGTTCAATTCCGTCCCTGGGCACCATCAATGTTTTCATTAATTAATAATTTCAATTGCTTAGCAGGACTAATGCACTAGGGTCGAGACTCAATCATGACCACCATATGCAGATAGCGGCCAAGTAGCATGTTGCTGCGAAGTTGACTGCAAGCTTGTCATATCTTGTGGCAATGCGTCTCCAGTCCTTGAGGCGGCAGAATGTGCGCTCGATGATGTTTCTGCGCTTGTATGCCTGGGCATCGAAGGGCTGGATATTCTTTCGGGTTGGATTGTTGGGGATCACCGGCTCGGTGCCTCGCGCGATAAGGAAGGAGCGCAGGGCATTGCTGTCATAAGCGGTATCTGCAGCGCATAGGCGACTGGGTGGCAGGGATGAGAGCAAGGGCATGGCAACAGGCGCGTCCCCCGGTAATCCCCCCTGAAATTAAGGGTCTTCATTAGTAGAATTTTCTCGGCAAGATGTCTGAGGAGAATTT